>JAGWSE010000047.1 GCA_028869395.1 Alphaproteobacteria bacterium
GCCTCGGGAATGGCGAGCATGCGCGCGACGGCGGGCCGGTAGATGACTTCGGCATGGCTCTGCAGGCGCACAAGCTCGCCATCCAGGAGCGCAGGGACGCCGCGGGCCGCCCAGACGCGGGCTTCCCGGCATCGGCGGACCTGGACGGCCGGGTCACGCCGCCAGTCGCCGACCAGGGCATGCACGCCCAGGCGGAACGCATCGAGCGCGCCACGGACATCTAGGGCGGCGGCCTCAAGGACCGGCTCATTGCTGTCGAGTGCGCGCGAGACTTGGGGACACATGAAGACGAGCGCCTCGGCCTTGTCGCGGGAGCCGTTCTCGATGGCATAGCGCAGACGCCCCGAGAAAGCGCGCCGCAGCGCACGCCGCCCGCGAGCCCAGGCGAGCACCGGCTCGCCATAGCGCGCCGCCTCCCGGGCAGGTCCCCACAGCGCCGGAGATCCGAGGACGGCCGCCACGAGAAAGGGACGTCCCTCGACTTCGCCTCCACCGATCACCTGTTCCGAGCCGCGGTCGAGGATGACGGACAGAGCCTCGCGCCAGGAGCGCGCGCCATAGAGCGCGCGCGGCAGCATGTTCATGGTCCCGCCGGGCAGGGGGGCCAGCAGCGGCCCATCCGGGCCACAGAGCTCGGCCGCCATTCTGGCCGTGCCGTCGCCGGCGAGCGTCACGAGAAGGTCAGGAGCGGCGTCGACGGCCGCCCGCAGGCAGTTCGTCAGGTCGTGGGTCGACGGCGCGCAAACGTGGGCCGCGAGCCCGTAGTCGGCGAAGACCCGCTCCAGCTCGGCGGGCGCATCCCGGTCGACGCTGCCCGAGGCAAGATTGGCCACCACTTCGACACGGCCGATGCGCCCCACCTCTGAATGCCCTTGCGCTCTTCCGTTCAGCCTGACGCTTGAGCCTTCGCCCGCGCGCTGTTGGCGGCGTCGCGGATGGAGCGCCCGGCGTTCGCGGCCGCCTGGGCCGCAGTCGGCGCGGCCTGGTCAGCGGCGATGGAGAGGCTGCTGTCCACGACCTGGCCTGCCCGGCCGAAGGAGCCGTTGACGATGGCCAGACCCAGGATGACCACGCCAACGAGGGCCAGCGCGAAGGTGATGGTCATGCCGATGGGGTGACGCCGGCGGCGGGCGCGCTCGTCGCGACGGCCGTGCTCATAGGCCTCGCGCAGGTCGGCCTTGTCCAGCGTGTCTGCAGTTTTGGCGTCTTCGCCTGGTCGTCCGCCGATCATTTGGCGTGCTCCGGTGGAGTGTTGCGCCGTTCCAACGGCGTTCGTCCCGAGCGGTTCCTTGCCGGGAACCCGGGGGAACTACGGTCTCGCCCTGGCGTTTGGCCCGAAGGGGACAGCTAAGGAGAGCCTCAATGCTCAAGGCGTTCATCGGCCTCGCCGGCGCGGCTGCGCTGCTCGCGGCCTGTGCGAACGACCCGCACACCCAGAACACTGCGCTCGGCGGCGCGGCCCTCGGGGCAATCGCCGGCGGCGTGATCGGCAACAATCTGTCTCACGGCAGCACGCTTGGCGGCGCCGCGATCGGCGCGGCCATCGGCGGGGCGGCGGGCGCCTACAAGGGCTGCCGCGACGAAGGCGGCTGCGGCGCGCAAGCGGCCCCCAATCGGCGCCAGTACTACGACGAGCGCGCCGGCCGCTATTATTACTACGACCCGTCGACGGGCCGGTATTACTGGGAAGATGGCACGCCTCGTCCGTAGGCAGGCGTCCAGGATGAAGCTCGAGGGGCGGCCGGTCGACCGGCCGCCCCTTGTCGCATGGGAAGGAAACCGAAGGGGCTTGAGATGAAAAGCGCGATGGCGATGGCGGCGGCTCTGCTCGTGAGCGGCTGCGCGACGGTGGACGGGCGGACGCAGCTCGTGAAAACCGAGACGCTCTGCCAGGATCAGACGGTGCCGATCTACTTCGCATCTGGGTCGGCCGAGGTTCCGCGCGAGGGCAAGTTGGTTCTGGGCCAGGCGGCCTCGCGCCAGGCCGGCTGCAAGGTGACCGCGGTCGACGTAGTGGGACTGTCCGAGGCCGCTGGCGCGCCTCGGGCGAACCTCGAGCTTTCGCAGCGGCGCGCCGACGCCGTGGCCGCCGTGCTGGCGCAGGACGGCCTGCCCGCGGCCAGGTTCAAGGTGGGCGTCGAGGGCGGGACCGGCGCACCGCCGCCCGACGGCAAGACTGCGCCGCTGCAGCGGCGTGTCGAAGTGACCCTGCACCTCACCCGCAGCTGAGGCGTCGACCTTCGACAGCCGGCCGCATGAGGGCCACGGCAAAGGAGGGCGGGCCACAAGGGCCCGCCGAAGTGTGCATCATCGAGAAAAGGGGTGCGGAGACGGCAGACTGGCATGCTCGCCAGTCTCAAGTCGGGGGGGGCGTCGCCGCCTCCGCACTCGACTAAACACCCACTCCCCAAGGAGCGTTCCGGCGTCTTCGCACTTTTTTCGAATTAATTCGCACAAGGCGCCACGGCCTGTCGGTAGCCGCGGCAGGCTTCGGCCAGCGCACGGTCAACTTATCCACAGACGTTGAAATTTCAAGGCTTTTTTATAGCCCCACCATCCCCTGGTCGAGTGCGGAACGACCGAGCCCGACCATGCGTTACCGCCTAGGCGGCCGCGAAGGGCCCCCAGCGCGAGGAGGGACCGCCATGCGCTCGAGTTTCTCGTCCCATAGCGGCTTCATTCTCGTCAAATCGCCGAGCTATCGCCAGCAGGCGACGCGGCGGCGATTGGCGGTCATCTGCGCGGCCCTGGGCCTGGCGCTGGCGAGCGGACTTATCGGTTCTCTGAGCGCGGCCAAGGGGAACGCCCTGGCGCAGAACGGGCGCACCGGGCCGTTCAGCTATTTCCCCCACAGTTAAGGAGCTTGGCCTCATGGCCTATTCGCACGACAGACGCACAATCGGCGCAACCCGCGCCCGCCAGGGCCGCCTGGGCCGAAGCGTGTTCTGGGTGCTGGTGTTTGCGATTGCACTGACCGTGCTGGGGTTCGCCGTCACCTGGGCCTGGAAGGCCGGCGACTTCACGTCCGAGGAACCCAGCAACACGCCGAGCCATGCCCAGGCGTCCACGTTCAATGCGCCTCAGCCGAGCGCCGTCAGCCGCCAGAATTATCAGAAGGGCGCGCCGCTGGCGCCGAAGAACGGGGGAAACCCCACGAACCCGCCGTCCTGACCTAGGCGGGAGCCAGTCTGGACGCACGAACGGCCGCCGCGAGGGCGGCCGTTCTCGTCTGCGAACTTGACCTAGAGCACCGAGTCGCCCCGGAAGGCCCGAATGGCGAAATTCACCACGAGCAGGACGAGGAAGACCAGAAAGAGGATCTTGGCGATCGAGGCGGCGATCCCCGCCAGACTGAAGAAGCCGAAGAAGCCCGCGACCACGGCCAGGATCGCAAAGAGTAGAGTCCAACCGAGCATCGATTTTCAGCTCCATCTCAAACGGAAAGGGCGCCGCGGCTGCGACGCCCTCGTCCCGTTTCAAACGTAGCTCGGCTGCCGCCGTTCCGACGCAGCGTCGAGGTCTACGCGGCCTGCTTGGAGGCCTTGCGCGGATGGAAGAACAGAGCCTGCCCGATCGCCGCCTTCACCGTTTCCGGTTGGAATGGCTTGGTGATCAGGAAGGTGGGCTCCGGCCGCTCGCCCGTCAGGAGGCGTTCCGGGAACGCCGTGATGAAGATCACCGGCACATCGAAGCGGGCCAGGATGTCCTTGACCGCGTCGATGCCGGAGGAGCCGTCGGCGAGCTGGATATCGGCAAGCACGAGACCCGGCGTCTTGCGGGCGACCGCATCGATCGCCTCAGTGCGGGTGGCGGCGATATCGACCACGGAGTGCCCGAGCTCTTTCACCAGGGCCTCGATGTCGGCGGCGATGACGGGCTCGTCCTCGATGATCAGGACGTCGGTGGCGAGCTCGGCGTCGATCTCCGTCTGGGCTTCGGCGATCAGCTTCTCGACTTCGGAGAAGTCGGCGCCGAGGATCTGCGCAGCCTCGGAGGGGGTGAAGCCCTCGAGCGCGGTGAGCAGGAAGGCCTGACGCGACCGAGGAGCGATGCGCATGAGCCTGCGCGTGGTGTCGTCGGCGGAAAGGTCCTCATCGGCCGGCCCCTCCAGCTGTGCGCCGGACGAGCACCAGATGGCGTGGAAGACATGGTAGAGCGCGACCCGCGGCGTGAGGTTCGGATCCAGAACGCGTTCGCCGGCGGCCAGCGCCTCGAGCGCGACGCGCACATAGTGGTCGCCGGTCGTCTGATCGCCTGTGAGCGCGCGGGCGTACCGGCGCACGTAGGGCAGATGCGGCGCAAGGCGAGCGAGAAGACTCAAGGGTGACCCCTCCCTGGAAGCTAGGCGCGGCGACCGAGCAGGGTGCATTCCCCCGCCGCAACCCCATGATGATCCCAAAACGAGGGGATGGGGAACTTGTTCCCATCGCTCGCAGTTTTTCGCATCTTGGTCGCGACAACCTGGGAACCTGGGGCGGAGTCGGGCGTTGAGCGACGACGAGAATGCCATGAGGGGGCGGCCGCCGCGAGAGCGGCACGCCGACGATATGATAGAACAGCGTCCTCCCAACGAACGGCGAAAGTCGTCCGCCGCCTTGGATGAAGCCCGCCTCCGCCAGCAGGCGATCGGCGTGCGCTTGCGCCAGATGTTCGACCAGGTGGTCAACGAGGAAGTCCCAGACGAATTCCTCGAAATCCTGCGTCGGGCCGACAGCCGCTCTTCGGAGAACGGCTGATGGCGGAGATGACCCGCAATCCGTCGCCGGCGAGCAAGGCCGACGACGAAGCCTTCAAGCGCGAGCTGGTCCAGCTCATCCCGCACCTGCGGGCTTTCGCCCGCACGCTGTGCGGCGATCCCGCGGCTGCGGACGACCTGGCCCAGGACGCGATGATGAAGGCGTGGGACGCCCGCGCGAGTTTCCAGATGGGCACCAACATGAAGGCGTGGACCTTCATGATCCTTCGCAACCAGTTCTATTCCGAGAAGCGCAGGTCCTGGCGTCAGAGCCAGCTTGACCAGGAGGCGGCGGAGCGGACGCTGGTGGCCGTGGACGATCCCGAAGCGCCCGTCGCGCTCGACGAGCTCCGCCAGGGTCTGGCCATGCTGCCGCCGGAGCAGCGTGAGGCGCTGATCCTCGTCGGAGCCGGCGGGTTCGCCTACGAAGAAGCCGCCGATATTTGCGGCTGCGCCGTGGGCACAGTGAAGAGCCGGGTGAGCCGCGCGCGCCGGGCGCTGCACGCCATCCTCGAGGGCGGCGAGTACGACCGCGACGGGGAGCCGGCCGGGGATGCGATGCGGTCTATCCTCGCCGATGCGGAGCGGCTAAGCACCGTCCGTTAGGGACGGAAACGCGCTTCATGGCCGGCCTTCGCTGGGCATCCCTGAGCACGATCCGGGTGCGGTTGACCGCGGCGCTGGCCGCGGCCCTGCTGCCGGTCCTGCTGCTCGGCATTCTGCAGTCCGGGATCGCCTTCAACCGCGAGCGGGAGAACCTGCGCCACAGCCTCGGCTTCGCCGCCGAGCGCAGCGCCGCCACGGCGCGCGCGCGTATGGAGGCCGCCGAGATCCTGCTGCAGACCCTGGCGCCGGGCTCGGTAGGCTTCCAATGCGCCCAGCGGCTCGCCGAGGTGACCCAGCGCATCCCCGGGTATGCGAACCTGATCCGCTTCGACAGCCGCGGGCGGGTCGCCTGTGCGGCGGGCGACGTCCCCAACGACGACCAGCGCGCCATGCGGCCCTGGTTCCAGGCCCTGGCGGCCGGACAGCCGCTGGTGGTCACCCGCGAAGCGGGATCGCCTTACGCCCAGGAACCGGCGGTGCTCACGGCGATCCGCGCCACCGGCCCGGACGGCCGCTTCGACGGCGCGTTCGTGGCGGTCATCCGGCTGGCGAGCCTGGAGCCGTCCGCGACCGATCCCATCCTGCCGGCGCACTCCCAGGTCGCGCTCGCGGACGCCACGGGCAGGTACATCACTCAGACCAATCCGCAGGCGTTCACGGCCCTTCCAGGTCACTGGCGCGCGAAGATCCGCGAGCTCGGCTCCACGGTCTGGTACGACCGCGATGCGTCGGGCCAGCGGCGGGTCTTTTCGGCCGCTCCCGTGGTGGGCGAGGCCGTCTACGTGGTGCTGTCGGCCCGGTCGCCCGGCCTGATTTCCTGGGCCTGGCTCAATCCGCTGTCGGGAATCTTCTTCCCGCTGCTCACGTTTGCGCTGGCGCTGGCGGCGGTCACCGTCGTCACCGACCGCGTGGTGATCCGCTGGATCGCCTATCTGCAACGGATCGCGGCCCTGTATGCGCGCGGGCGGCTCAGCGTACGACCCATCCAGGCCGACCAGATGCCGCCGGAGATCCGCGAACTGGCGGAGACCCTGGAGGACATGGCCGACGCCATCGTCGGCCGCGACGCCTCGCTACGTGAAAACCTCGCCCAGAAGGATGCGCTGATGCGCGAAATCCATCACCGGGTGAAAAACAATCTGCAGGTCATTTCGTCCCTGCTCAACATGCAGCAGCGATCGCTCGCCGACCCCTCCGCGCGCGCCGCCATGAGCGACACGCGCCAGCGGATCACGGCGCTGGCCCTGATCTACCGCGCCCTCTATCAGGGTCCCGACCTGAAGCGCGTGGATCTCAGGCCCTTCCTGGAGGAGCTCACCGCCCAGCTCGTTGCCGGCGAAATGCTCCACGGACCGGCCGTCCGGACGGACCTTTCGGTGGACGCCCTGGTCATCGACCCGGACCGGCTCGCTCCGCTCGCGCTGTTCGCAGTCGAGGCGATCACCAACGCCCAGAAGCATGCCTTCGCCGACCGGGGGGGTATCCTGACCGTGAACTTCACGGTGCGCGGCGAGGAGGCCGAGCTCGCGATCAGCGACGACGGCCAGGCGGCCGACGACGCGCTCGTCTCTTCCGGCGTGGGACGAACTCTGATGACCGCCTTCGCCCGGCAACTGCGCGGGCGCG
This sequence comes from Alphaproteobacteria bacterium, assembly GCA_028869395.1. Taxonomy (GTDB): domain Bacteria; phylum Pseudomonadota; class Alphaproteobacteria; order Caulobacterales; family Caulobacteraceae; genus Phenylobacterium. Next base: position 6,968 of record JAGWSE010000047.1, read on the forward strand.
CCGAGCTGGTGCGCAACGCCGCAGGTGGCGTCACGGCGAGGCTGGTGTTCCCCAATCCCGGCGTGCAGCCGGAGCAGCCGCAATCGGACGACGGGAACCAGGCCGCGGCCTAGGCGTTCGGCGAACGCGACTCGCAAGAACCCCCGGGAGAAAACCGATATGCGCAAATTCGTGGTCTTGGCGGCCCTCGCGGCCAGCTTGGCGGTGGCGGCGTGCAACACCGTGAAGGGCGCTGGTCAGGACGTGTCGGCCGCCGGCAACGCCGTCTCGCAGACCGCACAGGATGCGAAGACCGGCCACTGAGCCGATCGCAACCGCGAGCAAGAACCAGGCCCCGTCGCGCAAGCGGCGGGGCTTTGTGCATCAGGCGGCGCGGGCGACCCCGACAACAGCCTCGAACACACCGGCGCGACCCGGGATCGCCGCAAGTTCCGGCGCGGATTCGCTCGCGCCAAGAACCAGCCGACCCTCCGGTCTCAGCGCCTCGGACAGGTGGGCGAGAACGCGGACGCGGGCGGGCGCGAGCAGCGCGTCCAGAACGTGACGGCAGAGGATGAGGTCGAAAGCGCTGACGCCCGCCGGAATGTCCATGAGGTTCATGCGCCGCCAGCGGATCCGGCGGCGGACCGTCTCGGCGACGCGGAATCCATCGTCCGCATTTTCGAAGTGCCGAACGAGACGGCCGGCCGACAGCCCCTGCTGAACCTCGAGGGAGCTATAGATGCCGGTTTGCGCCTTCTCGACCTGGCGCTGGCTGAGGTCGGAGGCGAAGAGCTCGACCGCGCGCACGCCCCGCTCTTCCAGCAGCATGGCGAGCGAATAGATCTCCTGTCCGGCGCCGCAAGCCGCGCTCCAGACGCGCACGGGCGCCCCGGCCGCCGAGCGAGCCGCCAGATCATCGGCCAACGACTCGAGCACTGGGGGATCGCCGAAGAACCCGCAGGTGGCCGGCGCCAGGGACTCGACCACCGCCCAGACCAGCCGCTCTTCGCCGCGGTCGCGCACCGCGCGGATCAGATCCGAGACCGAGGCGAATCCCTCCCGCCGCGCGATTGCGCCCAGGCGGCTCTCCACCAGGAAACCGCGCTCCGTCTCAATGTCCAGGCCGGCGCGCGTCGCGCACAGGCCGGCCACGAAATCCCGCTCCTTCGGCGTCATGCGATCCCTGCGGCGGCGAACTTGCCCATCACGATCCGGGCGTCGAACGGCTTTATGATGAACTCGTCGGCGCCGGCCTCCAGCGCCTCGCGGATGCGATCGATCTCCGTCTCGGCGGAACAGAAGACGACGCGAGGCGATTCGCCGCCGGGCTCCAGGCGCAGCCGGCGCAGGAATTCCGGTCCGCTCATCACCGGCATATGCCAGTCGAGGAGGATGGCTTCCGGCATCGCCACGCGGCAGAAATTCAGTGCATCGGCGCCGTCGCCGGCTTCGGCCACCGCAAAGCCGAGATCCTCGAGGATGTGGCGCGCGACGGCGCGGATCACGCGACTATCGTCGACGACGAGGCAGGTCTTCAAAGGCCAAGGCTCCTTCGCCCACCGGTTGTCGCCCGGGATGGTTAAGGAGCGGTGATGAACGCCCTCAGATCGGCGCGGTCGCGGCGAAGACCACGCGCTCCTCCGAAACGTCGACGAACACCCGGCCCCCCGCGTCCTGGAGGAAGAGGTGGACGTAATAGCCCTGCACCCATTGCCCGTGGAGACCCTCGCCGAGCGGCTCACCCTGGAGCCCGCGCAATACCTCCGGCCGAAGGCGGGCGCGCGGACCGACGGCTTCCGCCGCGATGGCCACAGCCCCGGCTTCCTGAACCGCCCGGATGTGCGCGGTCCCCCCGGTCGGCAAGGCCGCGCCCGCCATCTGGGCGAGGTTGAGGAGCGCTCGGGCGGCGGGCTTGTTGACGGAGGTCGCCTCGACCTTCCACTCCAGCTCGGCGCGCATGTGGGCGAAGACGCCGCGAACCAGCTTCTCCAGTTCGCGCACGTCGAATGTTTCGGCCGAGGCGCTTGCGCCGAACGCGACGCGGCTGAACTGCAGGAGGTCGGCGAGCTTGCGCGCCGACGTGGCGATCAGCGACAGCGCCTCCTCCCGCATGTCCTGGGCGGATGGGTCTTCCAGCAGGTCGATCCCGGAGACGATGGCGCTCGCCGGGCTGATGAAGTCGTGGCACATGCGCGCAGCGAGATAGGCCGCGAGTTCCGCCGGACGCACCGCGGCGTGCGTGACGGCGGCAGGTTGGTCGGGGGCCGGCGTGTCGCTCATGGGGGCGACCTTGGCGTGATTTGAGCCTTTGGAAAACGCCCGGGGGCCCATAAGAGAGCCGGCGACGTGGCGATTGGGCCAAGCGCCGGGGGATTTCGATGAACAACGTGGGACCCCAACTCGCCGAGATCTGCGAGGCCGCCGCGAGGCTGATCCTGCCGCTCTGGCGTTCGGGACTTACCGTCACTCACAAGGCCGACGAGAGCCCGGTCACAGAAGCGGATCACCGGGCTGAAGCCCTTATCCTGGAGGAGCTTCGCCGGCGGTTTCCGGACACGCCGATCATCTCGGAGGAGGACGCCGCCCGATTTGGGACGCCCGATGCGATCGGATCCACGTTCTTCCTCGTGGACCCGCTGGACGGCACCAAGGCCTTCGTGCGCGGAGATCCGCACTTCACCGTCAACATCGGCCTGATCGAAAACGGCCGTCCGGTCGCAGGGGCGGTGGCCGCGCCCCCCACGGGCGAGGTGTGGTTCACCTCCGCTGGACGCGCGCTCAAGCGAGTCGGCGCCGGTGAGCCGAGCCCGGTTCACGTCAGGCCCTGGCCCGCGGGCGAGGCCGTCTGCCTGATCAGCCACACCATGAAAGAAGAGACCATCCAGGCGCTCGCCGCGCAGTACGGATTCCACAGGCGCCAGGCGATGGATTCCTCGATCAAGCTGTGCCGGATCGCCGAGGGTGCGGCCGACATCTATCCGCGCCATGGCCCCACCATGGAATGGGACATCGCCGCGGGGCAGGCCGTGCTGGAGGCGGCAGGCGGACGGCTCACGACGACGGAGGGGCAGCCGTTCGTCTATGGCAAGGCGCAGGACGGCTTCCGGAACGGTTGGTTCGTCGCCCGCGGCGCCTGAGCCGAGAGGCCTAGATGTGTTTAGGCAGGTTCCACTCGTCCGAGGCGGGGCCTGAGGATGCGGCCGCGGTCTGCAAGCCCTCGTGCGCGGCGGCGCGGCTGGGACGGCCCACGACCAGATAGCCCAGGAAGCCTGAGACGAAGGCGATCGCCACCAGCCAGGCGAAGGGTTTCAGGAAGGACAGGACGCCGTTCATTCGGCGGCTCCTTGAAAGCGTCTCACGCTGGGGGAACACCCAACACGATCCGCGGTTGCGGCAGCATCGCGAATTCGCCAGCCTTGGCCTTGCGATGCATCAAGGCGAGCCTCTTCGGGCTTCAATTGAGAATCGCTATCATTTCTCCGTGCTCGCGCGACGACGGCCACGGACGAAACCTCGGACAGCTACCGCGACCCGAGCTTTCCCTGTCCCTGCATCGGCGCGATGCTTCGCAAGAGCGAGGAGGATCGCCATGGCGTATGAAGCGGGCGAGTACGAGACCATCACCTTGGAACGGCGCGGCCATGTCGCAGTCCTGACCCTGAACCGCCCGGATCGGCTGAACGCCATCGGCGCAGCGCTGCGGGACGAGGTGACGAACGCGGTCGGGGGGCTGAAAGCTGACGACGAAGTCCGCACCGTGGTGGTGACGGGCGCCGGCCGCGGGTTCTGCGCCGGCGCAGACCTGATGGGAACCGGTCCGGTTGCGACGGGCCGGATCGAAGAGCCCTCCACTCAGCTCGGCCGCCTGGACGAGGAAGGCTGGGTCGGCCGCTGGGCCAAGATGTGGGCCGGCCTGGACAAGCCGGTGATCGGGGCGATCAACGGCGTCGCGGCAGGCGCGGGAATGTCGACCGCGCTGGCGTGCGATGTCCGGCTTGGCTCGCCGGCCGCCAGGTTCAAGAGCGTGTTCATCGAGCGGAGCCTGTCGCCCGACAGTGGGCTTTCGTACTTCCTGCCCCGGATCGTCGGCTACGCGGCCGCGGCCGACATCATCTTCACGAGCCGCACCATCGACGCCGAAGAAGCGCTCCGCATCGGGCTGCTGAACCGCATCGTGTCGGCTGAAAGCCTCCTCGACGAGGCGGTGGCTTACGCCGAACAGATGACGCAGTGGCCGCCCATGGCGCTCAGGATGTCCAAGCGCGTCCTGCAGCACTCGATCGATGCCGGCCTGGAAGAGGCGCTGCGATATGAGTCCGTGGGCCTTGGTTTCGCGCGCAAGGCGCCCAACGACGTAAAGGAATCCCGCGCCGCGTTCCTGGAGAAGCGCAAAGGCGTCTACACCGGGACCTGATTTGCGGTCATAAGCCGCCCCAATCCTCGAGGAGATCCGACATGCCTCTCGACACGGGCGCCAGCCAGAAGACCTTTCGCTGGGATGATCCGCTGGACCTGGCCTCCCGACTCTCCGAGGAGGAGCGGATGGTGTGGGAGGCGGCGCACGCCTACGCCCGCGAGAAGCTCCTGCCGCGCGTCGTCTCGGCCTTCGCGGAAGAACGGTTCGACCGCGAGATCATGACCGAGATGGGCGCGCTTGGCTTCCTGGGCCCCACGCTCCCGGACGACTACGGCTGCGCCGGGGTCAACCACGTGGCCTATGGGCTGATCGCCCGCGAGATCGAGGCGATCGATTCGGGCTACCGCTCGGCCATGAGCGTGCAGTCGTCGCTCGTCATGTATCCGATCTACGCGTTCGGCTCGGAGGCGCAGAAGAGGAAGTTTCTGCCCGGCATGGCGAAGGGCGAGATCGTGGGCTGCTTCGGCCTGACCGAGGCGGACGGCGGCTCCGATCCCGCCTCGATGCGCACCGTGGCCAAGCCAGCGGCGGGCGGCTTCACGCTCTCGGGCTCGAAGATGTGGATCACCAACGCGCCTATCGCCGACGTGGCGCTGGTCTGGGCCAAGCTCGACGGCGTCATCCGAGGGTTCCTGGTGGAGCGCGGCGCCAAGGGCTTCGAGACGCCGAAGATCCAGAACAAGCTGTCACTGCGCGCCTCGGTCACCGGCGAGATCTCGCTCTCTGACGTCTTCGTGCCGGAAGACATGATGCTGCCGGGCGTCTCCGGGCTTCGGGGGCCATTCTCGTGCCTGAACAAGGCGCGGTACGGGATCGCCTGGGGCGCCATGGGCGCGGCCGAGTTCTGTTTCCACGCGGCGCGCGATTACGTCGGCACGCGCCAGGTGTTCGGCAAGCCGCTGGCGGCCCGCCAGCTCGTGCAGAAGAAGCTCGCCGACATGCAGACCGAGATCGCGCTGGGGTTCGAAGGGGCGCTGGCGCTGGGACGGCTGATCGACGAGGGCGCCTGGGTCCCCGAGGCCATCTCGATGATGAAGCGGAACAACTGCGGCAAGGCGCTGGCCATCGCCCGCGAGGCCCGCGATATCCACGGGGGCAACGGAATTTCCGGCGAGTACCACGTGATGCGCCATGCGGCGAACCTCGAGACGGTGAATACCTACGAGGGCGCCCACGACGTGCACGCCCTGATCCTCGGGCGCGCGATCACCGGAGAGAACGCGTTCTGACCACAACCTGAGGCTGCGCAATAGGTCGCGCCTCCACCCAAACCTTGTGTTTACCTGAGTGCGCTATCGGACGGCCCTTGGGTGAGGAACGTCTATGGCGAAGAAGCGCGCGACCTCCGGCGCGGCCGCGAAGCCAGACATGATCCGCTGGCTGTTCGAGAACAGCAGCGATCTGATGCACGTGGTCCGCGAAGGCGGAGAGTTCGTGCTGGTCAACCCGGCCTGGGAGCGCCTGACCGGCCTCAGCGAGGCCGAGCTCATCGGCCGTCCCATCGGCGATTTCATCCATCCCGACGACCGGCCCGGTGTACGCGAACGGGTCGCCGCCAGCCGGCCGGGCGACGTCTTCGAAAGCGAGATCCGTATCCACACCCGGGACGGTGAATGGCGATGGTACCGCGCGCGCCGACAGATGATGCCCGACGGCCTGCACATCGCAACGATGCGCGAAGCGACCGAGGAGCGGGCGTCGGCCCAGGAGCTGGAGGAGGCGCGGCGAACCCGCAAGCTGCTGGGTCTGGCCGCCGGCATCGGCGTCTGGTCCTACGAACCCCATGAAGACGCCACCTGGTGGTCCGACGAACTCATCTCGCTTACCGGCTTCACGCCTGAACAGGCGGCATCGATCGAGCATTTCACCAGGTGCCTGCATCCGAGTCAGCGCGAGAAGGTCGCCGCCATCCTCGAGCGGGGCGCAGCGACGGGTGAATCGGCTCAGCTCGAGCATCAGCTGAAGACGCCGCGCGGCTGGCTGACCCTGCGGGCCACCTTCCGCACGGAGGCGCGCGAGGGCGGCACGTTCGCGCTGAAGGGAATTTCCGAGGACATCACGGAGCTGGCCCAGGCGCGCGACGCTGCGCGCCGTGGCGAGCGGCAGATGCGCAAGGCGCGCGCCGAGGCGCAGGCGAACGCACGCCGCCTCAAGCTGGCGTTGGAAGCCGCCGAGGCCGGCGTCTACGAGATCGATCACGTCGCCAAGACCTTCTGGGCTTCGCCGGAATTCGAGAAGATCACCGGCCAGAAGAACGCCACCTACGAAGAGGCCACAGAGCTGCGCTTCCCGGGGTTCCACCCGGATGACCTGGAGCATGTCCGGGCCTCGTTCCGCGCGCTGCACACGGGTTCGAAGAAGTCCGGTGAGGCTTTCGAGGCGCGCATTGTCCGCCCGGACGGCGAAACGCGCTGGGTTCGCGTCTCCCACCACCTGAAGGTCGCCCGGAACGGCCGATGGCTGAAGGCCGTGGGCCTGGTGCAGGACTTCGACGCCCGCAAGCGCCAGGAGATCGCGCTTGTGGAGGCCCAGCGTGCGGCCGAAGCGGCGGCCGAAGCCAAGGCCTCGTTCCTGGCGAACATGAGCCACGAGATCCGCACGCCGATGAACGGCGTGATGGGGGTGCTGCACCTCCTGAAGAGCGAGCAGCTGACCGAGGATGGGCGGCGCATGCTGGAGGAGGCGCTCTCCTGCGGACAGATGCTGGCCGAGCTGCTCAATGACGTGATCGATTTCTCGAAGATCGAGGCCGGCCGGCTGGAGCTCGCCTGCGAGCCGGTGGACGCCGGCGCCCTGGTGCAGGGCGTCGCGCGGTTGCTGAGGCCCCAGGCCGACGCCAAGGGGCTGGCGCTCGACATCGACCTGGACGCGCGGGTGGGCTGGGTGCGCGCAGATCCGGTGCGGCTGCGCCAGGCGCTCTTCAACCTTATGGGCAACGCGGTGAAGTTCACCGAGCGCGGCCACGTGAAGATCACCTGCTTCACAGCCCGTCCTGGCGTGCTGCGGTTCGAGGTGGAGGACACCGGCGTGGGCGTTCCGGCCGAGGCCCAGCCGCGCATCTTCCAGCGCTTCGATCAGGGCGATGCCTCCACCACGCGGAAATTCGGAGGCTCGGGTCTGGGCCTCGCCATCACCAAGCGGCTCGCGGAGCTGATGGGCGGCGATGTCGGCTTCACCTCCGCGCCGGGTCGGGGATCGACCTTCTGGCTGGAGATCGCCGCCGAAACCGCGGTGCCGGAGACCCGGCCGTCGGACGACATTTTGCCGGTGCTGGAAGGCGTGCGGATCCTGGTGGTCGAGGACAACGCCACCAACCGGATGATCGCCTCCAAGCTCCTCGAAGGGCTTGGCGCGTCAGTCGAGACGGCGGCTGACGGTTATCTCGGGGTCGAGGCGGCCGAGCACGGCGGCTTCGACGTGATCCTGATGGACGTGCAGATGCCTGGCATCGACGGTCTGGAGGCGGCGCGTCGCATACGTGCGCTCGGCGGGACGGCGGCGGCGACGCCGATCATCGCGCTCACCGCCAACGTCCTTTCGCACCAGCAGCGTCGATACCTCGACGCGGGCATGGACGGGGTGGTCGGAAAGCCGATATCGCCCGGCGCCCTGATGGCCGAAATCGTCCGCGTGGCGCAGGCCGCGCCCCCTCACGAGGTGCGGGAGGACGGCGCCGCCGCCTGAGCCGCGGCCTTCCAACGTCTCGGCGGCCGGTGATACAGCTTGCCGGAAGAGCGTTCGGGGGAGGTTCAGCATGGCGGAGCTGGCGGCGGAGCGCGTGGTCGCGCCCGTGAAAACCACCTCGCTGAGAACGGTCGTGGCGGCCTCGGCGGCCGGCACCGCCTTCGAGTGGTACGACTTCTTCGTCTTCGGGAGTCTGACCCAGATCATCTCCCGGACCTTCTTCTCCGGGCTGCCGGACACGGCCGGCTACATCGCCGCATTGGCGCTGTTCGGGGCAGGCTTCCTGTTCCGCCCGATCGGAGCCCTGGTCTTCGGGCGGATCGGCGATCGCCTCGGACGCAAGGGCGCGTTCCTGGTCACCGTATCGCTGATGGGCGGAGCGACCTTCCTGATCGGGCTGCTGCCGTCCTACGCCGCGGCGGGGATGCTCTCACCGGCGCTCCTCGTGCTGATGCGGATCGTCCAGGGTTTCGCGCTGGGCGGCGAGTACGGAGGCGCCGCGATCTATGTGGCCGAACACGCGGCCGTGGACGCCCGCGGACGCTCGACCGGCTGGGTGCAGACCTCGGCGGCCTTCGGCCTGTTCGCCGCGCTGCTGGTGATCCTGATCAGCCGCATCCTCATCGGCCAGGCGTTCGGGTCGACCGCCTTCGACGCCTGGGGCTGGCGCATCCCCTTCCTGGTCTCGGCCGTGCTGCTGACCACCTCGATCTACATGCGTCTGAAGCTCTCGGAGAGCCCGGAGTTCGTGCGAATGAAAGCGCGAGGCGAGGAGAGCCAGCATCCGTTCCGCGAGGCCTTCGGCCACTGGCCGAACCTCAAGGTCGTGCTGCTCGCGCTGGTGGCGATCATGAGCGCGCAGGGCGCCGTCTGGTACTGCGCCTTCTTCTACACTCAGACGTTCATGGAGAAATTCCTGAAGGTCGCGCCGGCCACCATCAACGCCCTGATGATGGTCGTCGTCGCGTTCAGCGCGGTGGGCTACGTCGTGTTCGGCTGGCTGTCCGACCGGATCGGCCGCAAGCCGGTGATGCTGTTCGGCATGACCCTGATGCTGATCGCCTACTTCCCGGGCTTCCATGGCCTGGCGCGCACCTTGAACCCGGCGCTCGCGGAGGCGGAAGCTGCGGCGCCGGTCACTGTTA
>JAGWSE010000048.1 GCA_028869395.1 Alphaproteobacteria bacterium
CCACGTCGAGGGAGCGGTCCTCCGCCAGCTTGGCGACGATGTTGGAACCGATGAACCCGGCCCCGCCGGTCACGAAGGCGATGCGGCGGGTCATGACTGGGAGACTTTCGGCGTCTTGCGGGTGAGCCTGGCGATGGCGGCCGTGGTGGAATAGCCCTCGACGATGGCGGCGAGCCGCACCTCCCCGCCCCAGGCCTTCACTTCCTTACCGCCCACCACCTCGTCCTCGGCGTAGTCCGCGCCCTTGATCAGCACGTCGGGCCGCGCGGCCTCGATGAGCGCCAGCGGCGTCGGCTCGTCGAAGGGCGCCACCAGGTCCACCGAGCCCAGCCCGGCCAGCACCAGGGCGCGGGATTCCAGGTCGTTGACCGGTCGCCCCTCGCCTTTCAGCGCGCGGACGCTGTCGTCGGAGTTCAGCCCCACGATCAGCCGGTCGCACCAGGACCTGGCCTGCGCCAGATAGGCGACGTGCCCCTTGTGCAGGATGTCGAAGCAGCCGTTGGTGAAGCCGATCTTCAGGCCGCGGGCGCGCCAGCGGGCCACCTCGTCCACCATCCGCTGCAAGGTGGCGACCTTCGCCTCGGCGGGCGCCATGTGCGCCGAGATGGCGGCCTCCACCAGCTCCTCCGGCGAGACGGTGGAGGTGCCGGCCTTGCCGACCGCCACGCCGGCCGCCAGCTGGGCGAAGGCGATCGCTTCCTCGGTCTCCGCGCCGGCCGCGAAGGCGAGGCCCAGCGCCGCCAGCGTCGTGTCCCCCGCGCCGGAGGCGTCGAACACCTCCCTCGCGGTCGTGGGGAAATGGCGGACGGGTTCGCCGCGCACGGCGAGCGAGATGCCCTTGGCCGAGCGGGTCACCATGATCGCCTTGGCGTCCCACAGCTCCAGCGCGTGCGCCAAGGCCGCCTCGACCTGCGGGTCGGCGCCGGTGGGCAGGCCGGTGGCGTGGGCGAGCTCCATCGCGTTCGGCTTGATCAGGTCCACCGCGCCGTAGCGCGCGAACGAGCGGGCCTTGGAATCCACCACCACCTTGCCGTCCCCGGCGGCGGCGGCCTCGAGGCAGGCGGCGATCACCGCGTCGGTCACCACGCCCTTGCCGTAGTCGGAGATCAGGATCACGCCCGAGCCGTCGACCGCGTCCTTGATCGTGCGGACCAGCCGTTGCTCCACCTCGCCGGCGACCGGACGGCTCTCCTCCAGGTCCACGCGCAGCAGCTGCTGGCCAGCTGAGACGAAGCGCGTCTTCAGCGTCGTGGGGCGGCCCGGGTCGTTGATCAGATAGCCTTCGACGGCCGCTTCTTCGCCCACCAGCCGGCTGGCCTCGTGGCCCTCCGCGTCACCGCCCACCACGCCGACCAGCGCCACCGAGCCGCCCAGCGCGGCCACGTTTCGCGCCACATTCCCCGCGCCGCCCAGCATCACCAGCTCGCGCGAGCGGGCCAGCACCGGGATCGGCGCCTCGGGCGAGACCCGGCTCACCTCGCCGTAGACGAAGCGATCCACCATCAGGTCGCCCACGCACACGACGCGCCGGCCGGCCGAGAGGCTGAGCAGGTGCTGGAGGGCGGAGAGGTCCATGGGCGTCAGGGTGTGCGGCGCTGCGTCGATACGGTCAAGCGCGGCCCACGACCTCGTGCAGCGCCTTCAGCGTGGCGAGCAGCTCCTTCGCGCCGGCTAGCGGCAGGCAGCTCGGGCCGTCGCAGAGCGCCTTCTCCGGGTCCGGGTGGAATTCCAGGAACACGCCGTCCGCGCCCGCCGCCACGGCCGCCTTGGCG
>JAGWSE010000049.1 GCA_028869395.1 Alphaproteobacteria bacterium
CGGAACACCGCCCGCGCGGCCGCTTCGGGCTCGTAGACGCGGCCCATCGGGCGGGGTCTGCGGTCCATGTGGGTTCGGGCCCAGTCGAACTGGGGCGTGTTCATCGCCGGAAGCTCGACGATGGAAAGCGTGATCCGGGTCTTCTCGTGGATCAGTTCGGCGCGGACGCCGTCGGTGAAGCCGCGGATGGCGTGCTTGGCGCCGCAATAGGCGGTCTGCAGGGGGATGCCGCGGTAAGCGAGCGCCGAACCTACCTGCACGATCGCTCCTTTGCCGCGCGGGCGCATGCTCTTGAGCGCCGCCATGGTGCCGTGCACGCAGCCGAGATAGGTGACCTCCGTCACCCGGCGGAACTCCTCGGGCGTGATCTCGTCGATGGGCGAGAAGACGGTGGCCATGGCGTCGTTCACCCAGACGTCGATCGGGCCCCAGGTGCGCTCCACCATCTCGGCGGCGGCGAACACGGCGTCCGGGTCGGCGACGTCGGCGCGCAGCACGAGCGCCTCGCCGCCCCGATCCTCCACCTCGCGTTTGACGACCGCCAAGGCTTCGCCGTCGCGCGCAAGGAGGCCGACGCGCGCGCCGGAGGCCGCGAACCTGTGGGCCACGGCCCGACCCACGCCTGCCGCAGCTCCGGTCACGACGACGACCTCACGGTTTGGCATGTTCGACCCTCCTTGGCTGTTCGGATCCCCCGTCGCCCGACCGGCCGCGCTCCTGGGCGGGGCCCCAGCCCGACAGGCCGAGGGCCGTGTTGACGAGAGCCAGATGGGAAAGCGCCTGCGGGAAGTTGCCGATCAGCCGGCCCCCCGAGACGTCGTACTCTTCGGACAGCAGGCCCACGTCGTTGCGTATGGACAGCATCCGCTCGAAGATGCCGGCCGCATCGTCGCGCCGTCCCTGCATGATCAGGTTTTCCGCCAGCCAGAAGGTGCAGGCGAGGAAGACGCCCTCGCCGCCTTCCAGGCCGTCGTCGGTCTGCTCGGTGCGGTAACGGCGGACGAAGCCATTCCACATCAGGTCCCGCTGGATCGCCTCGACCGTGCTCACCATCCGCGGGTCGGTGGCCGGCAGGAATCCCACGTGCGGCATCAGCAGGACGCTCGCATCCAGGACCGTCGAGCCGAACGCCTGGGTGAAGGCCTGCCGCTCCTGGCTGTAGCAGCCCGCCGCGATCTCCTTGTGCATGGTCTCGCGCAGGGCTCGCCAGCGATCGGCCGGGAACGGCGCCCGGAAATGCTCGGCCGCCTTGACGCCGCGGTCCACCGCGACCCACGCCATCACCTGCGAGTGCGTGAACCGCTGGGGCGGACCGCGGACTTCCCAGATGCCGCGGTCGGGTTTGCGCCAGACCTTCTCCACCTGCTCGATCAGGGCCTGCTGGAGGTGGTGCTCGGAGCGGGTCATCGACACGCCGTGGCGTTCGGCCTGGTAGAGCGCGTCGACCACCTCGCCGAACGCGTCCAGCTGGTGCTGGCCGGACGCCGCGTTGCCGAACCGCACCGGCCGGGCATGATCGAACCCCGAGAGCCAGGGGGCCTCCCACTCGAGCAGCCAGCGCGCGCCCGTGATGGTGTAGATCGGTTGCAGGTCGTCGGGATCGCCGGCCACGGCGCGCAGCAGCCAGTCACGCCAGGCCGCCGCCTCCTCCACATAGCCGGCCTGCAGGAGCGACAGGATGGTGAACGTCGCATCCCGCAGCCAGCAGAACCTGTAGTCCCAGTTCCGCGCGCCGCCGGCGATCTCCGGAATGGAGCTGGTGGTCGCCGCGACGAGACCGCCGGTTGGCCGATAGGTAAGGGCCTTCAAGGTGATGAGGGAGCGGATCACCGCCTCGCGCCAAGGCCCTTCGTAGGTGCAGGTGCCTGCCCACCTTTTCCAGCGGCGTACCGTATCGGTCAGCGCCCGGTGCGCATCGGGACGGCCCGGAGGCCGACGGTGAGAGGCGAAGTAGGATAGCGAGAAGGCCAGCCGCTCGCCTTCAGCCACTTCGAATTCGCAGTGACAGGCCCCCTCCCTGGACCGGATCGGCGCATCGGCGTGGAAGAGCACGGCGTCCGGGCCCGCGACCGCGTGGACGCCGCCATCATGCTCGGTCAGCCAGGGCCGGAAGGCGCCGTAGCCGAACTTGAGATCCAGTTCGGAGCGCATGCGCACGCGGCCCGACTTTCCCCGGACGATCCTCACCAGATGCGAGTGGTCGCTGCGGATGGGCATGAAGTCGGTGACTTCCACCTCGCCGTCGGCGGTCTCCAACTGCGTCTGCAGGACCAAGGTGTCCTCGACATAGGCTCGCGAGACGCTGAGCGCGCCGTCGACGGGCGCGAGCATCCATCGTCCGTTTCCGGGGCCGCCCAGCAGCGCGGCCATGCAGGCTTCGCCATCGAAGGCCGGCCAGCAGAGCCAGTCGATCGAGCCGTCGCGCCCGACCAGGGCCGCCGTTTCGCAATCCCCGATGAGGGCGTAATC
>JAGWSE010000050.1 GCA_028869395.1 Alphaproteobacteria bacterium
CGCTCCGGGTCGGCGTGCGGCCGGTCGGCCTTGTTGAGCACCAGGATCGGGCGCAGCCCCAGCTTCAGCGCCTTGCCGAGCACGAACTTGGTCTGCGGCATGACGCCTTCCTCGGCGTCGACCAGCAGCAGACAGCCGTCGACCATGCCCAGGATCCGCTCGACTTCGCCGCCGAAGTCGGCGTGGCCGGGGGTGTCGATGATGTTGATCCGCGTGTCGCCCGCCGCGCCGTGCCAGAGCACGGAGGTCGCCTTGGCCAGGATGGTGATGCCGCGCTCGCGCTCCTGGTCGTTGGAATCCATGGCGCGTTCGGCGTGCGCCTCGTTGGCGCGGAACACGCCCGACTGGGCGAGCAACTGGTCGACGAGGGTGGTCTTGCCGTGGTCGACGTGGGCGATGATGGCGATGTTGCGGAGGGACATGAGGTTCGGTTTTGCGTCTCGGCGCGGGGTTTGGGCGACCAGAAGCGCCGGGAAGGCGGGCTTTTAGGCGAGGCGGACGGCCAGGGCTAGCCCGCGCGACAAGGCGCGACGCTTCGCGCCCCTGATATGCCGGACATTGTGCGCTGCAGCAATATGGGGAAGAATTCCCCCGCGGCAATGTCCGGAAGCGGTGCGACCTTTCAGTGACAGCCCTGGGAGAAGGCGAAAATCGACCTTTTCGGCTTGCGCTTTTGTGCGCTGCACAGTATACCACCGATTGTGAGGCGTCGCTGACGCCTCTGCCCTTCCTGGGCGTTTCCTCCCTAATGAACTGGCCGCGCCTTCGGGCGCGGCTTTTTTTTGGTCCGAAGCCTCGGCCCGCGCATTGTCGGGCGGACTTCGCCGGACAATCTCGCCATGTGCGCCGTTCCGCTGCTCGCCCTCATCGCCCTGCCCCTGGCGGGCGGCGTCTTCGGCTATCTGCGCTTCGGCGCGACGGGGGCCTGGGCCGGCGCCCTGGCGGGCCTCGTGCTGGGTCTTGCCCTCGGCGCGGCGCCGATCGCGATCCTCGCCAGCGCCGAGCGCCGCAAGCGCCGGGCCCGGGACGAGATCGAACCCTGACGTCAGTCGACCCGCTGAAGCGCCTCGCCCACCCGGCCGATCAGCTCGTCGATCTGGGCCTCGGAGATGATCAGCGGCGGCGACAGCGCGATGGTGTCGCCGGTGACCCGGATCAGCGCGCCGGCGTCGAAGCACATCTGCATCACCTCGGCCGCCCGCTTGCCCGGCGCGCCCTCGCGCGGGGCGATGTCGATGCCGGCGACGATGCCCAGGTTGCGGACGTCGGTCACGTGGCGCGCCTGGCCCAGGCTGTGGACCGCCGCCTCCCAGTGCGGCTCCAGGGCCGCGGCCCGCTGGAAGATCCCCTCCGCCGCATAGAGGTCCAGCGTCGCACGCCCGGCGGCCACCGCCAGCGGATGGGCGGAATAGGTGTAGCCGTGGAACAGCTCGATCCCGGCGGGCGAGCCGTCCACGACCGCGTCGTAGATCTCCGACTTCACGCCCACCGCGCTCATCGGCACGGCGGCGTTGGTCAGGCCCTTGGCCATGGTGATCAGGTCCGGCATGACCCCCAGCCGCTCGGCCGCGGTGGCCGCGCCCAGCCGCCCGAAGGCGGTGATCACCTCGTCGAAGATGAGCAGGATGCCGTGCCGGTCGCAGATCTGGCGCAGGCGTTCCAGATAGCCCTTGGGCGGCGGGATCACGCCCGCCGATCCGGCCATCGGCTCGACGATCACCGCCGCGATCGTGTCGGCGCCGTGCAGGTCGACCATCCGCTGCAGGTCGTCGGCCAGCTCGGCCCCGCGCGGCGGCAGGCCGCGGCTGAACGCCTGGGCGGGATCGAGCGTGTGGCGCATGTGGTCGACGCCCGGCAGCAGGGCGAAGGCGCGGCGGTTGTTGGGCAGGCCGCCCACCGAGATGCCGCCGAAGCCCACGCCGTGATAGCCCTTCTCGCGGCCGATCAGGCGCGTGCGCGTCCCCTGGCCGATGGCCCGCTGGTAGGCGAGGGCGATCTTCAGCGCGCTGTCCACCGCCTCCGAGCCGGAGTTGCCGAAGAAGACGTGGTCGAACCCCTCCGGCAGCAGCCCGGTGAGCTGGCGCGCGAACTCGAAGGCCTTCGGATGGGCGAGCTGGAAGGACGGCGCATAGTCGAGCTCGCCGGCCTCCTTGCGGATCGCCTCGACGATCGGCGCGCGGGTGTGGCCTGCGTTGACGCACCAAAGCCCCGCCGTGCCGTCGAGCAGGGCGCGGCCCTCGGGCGTGAAGTAGTGCATGTCCTTCGCCCGCGCGAGCAGGCGCGGCTTGGCCTTGAAGGCGCGGTTGTCGGTGAACGGCATCCAGAACGCCGACAGGTCGTTCGGCAGGATCGTCGCGGCTTCGTCCAGGGGCGTCATGGGATTCCTCCCCTCCAATTCCGCGCAACCGTCACAGACTTTCGCCGGCCCGACAACCGCCGAGCGCTTGCGAAGCGGCCGCGCCGGGCGTCGTAATGCGCCTCCACGCGAGGAGGGCGAGGCATGGATTTCCGCAAGGCATCGATCGAGGCGCTGGTCGCCGACGTGCGGGCGCGCCGGACCTCGGCGCGCGAGCTGATGGACGCCGCCATCGCCAACATCGAGGCGGCCAACCCGCGTCTCAACGCCGTCTGCGCCTTCGACCCGGCGCTGGCCCGCAAGGCGGCCGTCGCCGTCGACGAACGGCTGGCCGCCGGCGACCCGGTGGGGCCGCTCGCCGGCATGCCGCTGCTGGTCAAGGACCTGGAGGACGCGGCCGGCTACAAGACGACCTTCGGCTCGGCCCTGCACCAGGATGTCGCCCCGGCGCGCGGGGATTCGGTGCTGGTCGGCCGGCTGAAGGCCGCCGGCGCGGTGGTGGCCGGCAAGGCCAACACCCCGGCCTTCGGGTTCAAGGGCGTCACCGACAACATCCCCTTCGGCTTCACCCGCAATCCCTGGGCGCCCGACTATACGGCGGGCGGCTCCTCCGGCGGCTCGGGCTCGGCCCTGGCGGCCGGCATGGTCCCGCTGGCCACCGGCTCCGACGGCGGCGGATCGATCCGCATCCCCGCGGCGGTCTGCGGCTTCGCCGGGCTGAAGACCACGCAAGGCCAGGTGCCCATGGGCGGCCCCTCCGCGCCGGGCTCCGGCGTGCTGGCGGTGAAGGGGCCCATGGCGCTTCGGGTGCGCGACACGGCCCTGGCGCTCGACGCGGTGCGCGGGCCCGATCCCTCCGACCCCTTCAGCCTGCCGGCGACGGGCCCCTCCTGGCGCGCCGCCCTCGATGCGGACAACCGACCGCGCAAGGTCGTCTGGTCGCCCACCCTGGGCTTCGCCCGGCCCGACCGCGAGGTGCTGGCCGCCTGTCGCGCCGCCGTCGACACGCTCGCCCGCGCCGGCGTGGAGATCGTGGAGAACGACGCCGTCTTCGACCTCAACCCCGGCGGCGCCTGGTACGCCATGTGGGCGGCCCAGCGCGCGCGGGCCCAGGGCAAGCTGCGCGGCGGCCCCGACTGGGAGAAGATCGACCCCGACCTGCGCGTGCAGATCGAGCACGGCCTCAGCCTCACCGCCGTCGACTACGCCGAGTCCCTGGACCTCGCCCACCGGCTGGCGTTCGCGCTGAACGAGGCGCTGGGCGACGCCGACGTGCTGCTGTCGCCAGCCATCGCCGGCGTCCCGCCGCGGATCGACGGCCCCGCGCTGATCGACGGCGAATCCGCCGGCGCCGACTGGGTGCAGTACACGCCGGTCATCAACATGACCCGCAATCCGGCGGGCGTGGTCCCTGTGGGCCTCGCCTCGGCCGGCACGCCCATCAGCCTGCAGGTGGTCGGCCGCCACCGCGACGACGTGGGCGTGCTGAAGGCGATGTGCTTCCTCGAGGACCTGCTGCAGCCCCGCTTCGACGCGCCGTTCGGCGTGGGCGCCGGCTAGGCGCCCTTCAGGCTCGTCCAGTCGGCGGCGGCCAGGGCGCAGGTCAGCGCCGCCAGGTGCTCGCGCAGGCGCTCGAACCCGGCGGTGGGCGCAAGCGTCGCCTCGTCGAGATAGAGCGCGCGGTTGATCTCGATCTGCAGGGCGTGCACCCGGCGCGCCGGCCGGCCATAGTGCTCGGTGGTGTAGCCGCCGGCATAGGGCGTGTTGCGCGCCACCCGATAGCCCATGGACTCCAGCTCGCGCTCGACGCGCGCGGGCAGCAGGCCCGCGCAGGCCGCGCCGAACCTGTCGCCCAGCACCATGTCGCAGGGCCGCTCGCGGCCGCCCGTCCGCGCCGCGGCGGCGGGCATCGAGTGCCAGTCGATCAGGATGGCGAAGCCGTGCGCGGCGTGCGCCTCCTCGATCAGCCGCTTCAGCGTCTCGTGATAGGGGCGGTGCGCGCCTTCGATCCGCGCGCTGGCCTCGGCGAAGGTCAGCTTGCGGGCGTAGATCTCCTGGCCTTCCGAGACCACGCGGGCGATCGCGCCGAGCCCGGCGGCCACCCGCGCCGTCCTGGCGCGCGCGAACTCCGGCAGCTCGTCGGCGAACATCGAGGGATCCAGCTCGAACGCCTCGCGGTTCAGGTCGATGTAGGCGCGGGCGAAGCGCGCCGAGATGGTGGCGACCCCCAGGCCGGGCGCGCCGGCGATCAGGTCGTCGACATAGGCGTCTTCCGAACGGCGGATACTCTGGGCGTCCAGCGCCGCGGCGGCCATCATGTCGTCGGGGTAGAGCCGGCCGGAATGGGGCGAGGCGAAGACGATCGGCGTGGCCGGGACGCGGCCCGCCGCGCGGCGCACCTCGAAGGCGTCCGCAGGCTCCGCGATCTCCTCGGCGGCGACCGGCTCCCAGGCGTTCATCCCGTCCATAGAACGCTCAGCGTCCTTCCCGGTCAAAGGGTTCATCGCGCCTTTACGCTTGGGGGCCTAAGCTGGCAGCTTCATTTCCCTTTCGCCACGCCGATCGAAATGCCCCGCATCCTGCTCGCTGAAGACGACGACTCGCTGCGTGGCTTCCTCGCCCGCGCCCTGGAGCGGGCCGGCTACGAGGTGGCCGCCTGCGCCGACGGCGACGAGGCGGCCGAGCGGCTGGATGAGGACTGGGACCTGCTGCTCACCGACATCGTCATGCCGGGGCTGGATGGGATCGAGGTGGCCCGACGGGCGGCCGCACGCCATCCGGGTCTCCGGATCATGTTCATCACCGGCTTCGCCGCCGTGGCCCTGGCCGCGGGCGAGAGCGCGCCCGCCGGGGCCAAGGTGCTGTCCAAGCCCATCCACCTTCGGGAGATCGTCACCGAAGTGGAGCGGATGATCGCAGCCTAGAGAAGCTTCCTTGCGCGCTCCCGGCCGCCCCGTTATATCCGCGGCCTTCCCGCTCCCGGGGCGCGCCCCGCGGAGACATTGGTACGGACGCGTAGCTCAGCGGGAGAGCACTACGTTGACATCGTAGGGGTCGCTGGTTCGATCCCAGCCGCGTCCACCATCCCTCCCTCCCATAGACCGGCGAACGGGCCCTTCGGGGCGTGCGCCCGAACGGGGGGAGTCAGGGCTGGGCCAGCGGCGTCAGCGCCGTATCCACCATGATCTCGGCCGAGATGGCCTCCAGGGCGGCCTGTACCGCTGCGGCCGCCACGCCCTTCGGCAGCCTCAGGTCCGCCTCCATGTGGAACAGCGGCGCGCCGGAGTAGGGCTCGGCGGCGATGCGCGTCCCGAACGTCTCGATGTTGACCTCGAGCCCCTTCAGCACCGCCGTCACCTGGCGCACGATGCCCGGCCGGTCCTGGCCCACCAGGCTCAGGTGCAAGGCCTCGCCGGCCGCCTTCGGCGCCTCCAGCGCCGGGGCGATGCGCACCTGCAGCCCCTGGGCGTCCACCGCCCGCACCGCGGCCCGCAGCTCGTCGATGCGGCCCGCGTCGAGCGCCACCAACACCGATCCCACATAGAGGCCGCCCAGCCGGCTGAGGTGGCTTTCGAGCCAGTTGCCGCCGGCCGACAGCACGGCGCCGGCCAGCGCCTCGGTGAGCCCCGGCCGGTCGCTGCCGCTCACGCTCAAGATCACCGAGGCCATGGCGCGCTCCACGCAGTCGACGAGGTCAGGGCGTCATGTGACCAGGGCCGGGCGCGCTTGCAAGGCCGCGCCGCGTGGCTACGGCGTCCGCCGCAGCGCCAGGCAGTCGTCGCCGTCGTGGGAGAGCACCTCGCAGGCCTTGTCCGCCTCCGCCTCGGAATCGGCCACGAAGCGGGCCACGTAGAGACCGTCGGCCGGCCGCACGCGCCCGTCGTCCGCATCGAACAGGTCCGGGTGCTCGCGGGCGAGGTCCTCCAGCCGCGCGGAGCTCGCCTTGGCGGTCGAGAAGGCGCCCACCTGGACCCGCCAGGGCGATCCGGGCGCGGCGGCCTGCATCGGCTCGGCGGCGGCCTCGCGCACGGCGTCGGCCATCTTCTTGTGCACGGCGATGCGCCGCGCGGCCGCCAGGCTCTGGCCTGAGAGCAGCCGGCTCACCAGCTCCGGCCGGTCGGCGTCGCGCTGGGCGTCGGCGGTGAAGCTCGCGCCGATCAGCCGGGCCATGTAGCGGTCGCGGATCGCCGCGGTCGATCCGCCCAGCACGACGGCGATCACGCGGTGGCCGTCGCGCACGCCCGAAGTCATCAGGTTGAAGCCCGAGGCGTTGATGAAGCCGGTCTTCATGCCGTCGATGCCCGGTTCGCTCATCAGCCGGTTGTGGCCCGGGATGATACGGCCATCGAAGCGGGTCCGCGTCTGGTCGAACAGGGCGTAGTCCTGCGGGTGGTTGCGGATCATCGCGCGGGCGAGGGTCGCCAGGTCACGGGCGGTGGTGAAGTTGTTCCGGTTCGGCAGGCCCGAGGCGTTGGCGAAGTGGGTGTGCGTCATGCCGAGTTCGCGGGCCTTGGCGTTCATGCGCGCGACGAAGCGGCTTTCCGTGCCGCCCACCTTCTCCGCCAGCGCCACGGCCAGGTCGTTGGCCGACTTCACCACGATGACGTTCAGCGCGTCGCGCACCGGGATGGTCGCGCCGGGGCGAAGGCCCAGCTTTGAGGGCGGCTGGGCGGCCGCGTGCGGGCTCATCCGGATGCGGTCGTTCATGTGCAGCCGGCCGGCGTCCAGCGCGTCGAAGGCCAGGTAGAGGGTCATCACCTTGGTGAGCGAGGCCGGGTAGCGGCGGGCGTCGGGATTGCGGGCGTAGAGCACGTCGCCGCTCGTCGCATCGACGGATACGGCGGCGAACTTCCCGGGAGCGAATCCCCGGGCCGCGTGGGCGGCCGGAGCGGCGAGGACGCAGAAGGCGGCGAGGGCGTGCGCGAGGGCGCGCCGGACAGAAAGAGCCAATGGACTTGCCCGCCCCCGAAGAGCGGTCCCTGTGAGCTGAATGTCGGGCGTTTGCGGCCGAAGCCTGCAGGGCCATGGTTACCGGCGGCTTAACCGTGCGGGAACCCGAAGCGTCGCCGCGGCGGACAACTTTTCGCGAGCACCCGCCTGCGGCTTCACAATTCCAGGAGCATCAAAGGCTTGGCGTTGCCTCGGTCGAGCTTGGATCGTTAGCTGCGGGCGGATCCGGACGATCGGCAAGCGTCGTCGTCTCGCCAGGCGCAGCGTCTTCGACCGCGCCGGAGGATCCCGACAGGACAGCGGCTGGGCTTCGGTGGGGCATCCCGTGGGCCGGCGCGCTGGCCTGTCGACTGATTCGCGCTGACGAGCAGAACGGAGTTTCGGATGGATGGAGCAGACCTGGAGACCGCAACGAGCGCCGCGGGCGACGGCGACCACGCCGACCGGCGCCTGATCGAACTCGAGCAGGCCCAGTTGCGCGAGCGGCGTCGCCGCGAGGCCTTGCCGCTGCGCGAGGCCGACGCGTTCGAGGCCTCCTGCCTGCGCTCCGACCGGCTGGAGGCGGAGATGCTGGCGCTTTGCGCCACCGGCCGCGAAGGGTTCGCGGTGAAGTTCCGCGAACTGACCTACGCCCTGCGCCACCACGTGCCGGTGGAGCCGTGGATCGAGAGCCTTGGCCGCGATCTCGAGCCGGCCGGACCGGCGGGCGCCTCCCGCGCCGCCTGAAGGCGTGGCTAGGGCCGCCCGGCCGCCGCCGTCGGGTCCAGAGCCTGCGCCGGTGACGCCGGCTGTGGCCGGCGCAGGGCTTCCACAAAAGCGTCGCGCCAGGCGGTCACGTCGCGCTGCTCCACCCCGTCGGCCAGCTCCCGCCAGCGGCTGCGGCGCTCCTCGAGCGGCATCGCCAGGCCTTTGCGTATCGCCTCGGCCACGTCCTCCCGGCTCATCGGATTGACGATCAGCGCCGCCTTCATCTGTTCGGCCGCCCCGGCGAACTCCGACAGGACCAGCACGCCCGGATCCTCCGGGTCCTGGGCGGCGACGTATTCCTTGGCGACCAGGTTCATGCCGTCCCGCAGCGGCGTGACCAGCCCGATGTCGGCCGCGCGGTAGAATCCCGCCAGCTCGTCGCGCCGATAGCGGCGGTTCACGTAGCGCAGCGGCACCCAGTCCACCGTGGCGTAGGCGCCGTTGATCCGGCCGCTGACCGTATCCAGCCGCGCCCTCAGGTCCTGGTAGGCGGACACGTCTTCGCGCGTCAGCGTCGCGATCTGCAGCATGAACACCCGCTCGTGCAGGTCTGGATGCAGCGCCAGCAGGTTCTCGTAGGCGAGGAACCGCTCCTCGATACCCTTCGAATAGTCGAGCCGATCGACGCCGATGATCATCTTGCGGCCAGCCGCGCTCTCGCGCATCCGCTGGTGCTGCGCCTCGGCCACGGGCGAGGCGGCCGCCTCGGCGAAGTCGGCGGCGTCGATGCCGATCGGGAACACCCCGATCCGGGCGGCCTTGCCGAAGGCGCGGGCGACGCCGTCCGCGTCGATCGAGCCGCCCGCCGTCTCGAGCACATAGTGCGCGAAGGCCTCGCAGGAATCACGCGTCTGGAACCCGATCAGGTCGTAGTCGAGCAACGCCGCGGCGAGCTCATGGTGACGCGGGATGGTGGTGAACAGTCGGCGCGAGGGCCACGGGATGTGCAGGAAGAAGCCGATGCGGTTGGCGACGCCCAGCCGCCGCAGCTCGCGGGCGACGGAGATCAGGTGATAGTCCTGCACCCAGATGAAGTCGTCGGGCTCCAGCAGCGGCAGCACCGCCTCGGCGAAGCGGCGGTTGACGCGCTCGTAGCCCTCGTCGAACGAACGCTCGTAGGCCGCCAGGTCCGTCCGGTAGTGGAAGACCGGCCACAGCACCTCGTTAGCGTAGCCGTTGTAGTATTCCTGCCGGTCGCTCTCATCGAGGTCGATGGTGGCCACCGTCACCCCGCTCACCCGCTCCACCGAGAGCTGGCCTGTGTAGCTCTCGGCCGTGCGGCCGCTCCAGCCGAACCAGACCCCGGAATACTCGCGCAGCGCCGCCGAGAGCGCCATCGCCAGGCCACCCGACGTGCCCACTCCCGGGTCGGCCGGCGCGGACACGCGGTTCGAAATGACGATCAGGCGTCCCATGCCCGGCTTCCTTTCTCTTGCGGCGGCCATGCTCAGTGTCGCGCCAGCTCGTCGAGCTGACCCTCCGGCAGGACCACCTTCATGTGCGGGAAGGGGATTTCGATCCCCTCCCGGTCGAACGCCAGCTTGATGCGGCGGTTGTACTCGCGCCCCACGCGCCATTGATCGAGCGGCCGGGTCTTGAAGCGGGCCTTCAGGACGACGCCGCTCTCGGCCAGATTGTCCACGCCGACCACCTCGATCGGCTCCAGGATCATCTCGGCGTAGGCCGCATCGGCCTGCATCTCCGCGCCGACCTCGCGCATCAGTTCGATGGCCCGGTCGATCTCCGCCGAATACGAGACCTGCAGGTCGAACACGGCGTAGGAGAAGCTCTTGGTCAGGTTGTGGACGATCTGCGCCTCGCCATAGGGCAGGACGTGCAGCGTCCCGTCGAAGTCGCGCAGCCGGATGGTGCGCAGCGTCATCCGCTCCACGAGGCCGCCGCAGTCGCCGATCCGCACCACGTCGCCCACGGAGACGACGTCCTCGATCACCAGGAAAACGCCGGTGAGCAGGTCCTTGACCAGGCTCTGCGCGCCGAACCCGACCGCGATCCCGACCACACCCGCGCCGGCCAGGATCGGCGCGACGTCCACCCCGATCTGGCCGAGGATCGAGAGCGCCGCGACGGTGACGATCGCCGACTGAACGAGTCCCTTGAGCAGCGGCTCGATGGTGTTCAGCTGCGCGCGCCGGCGCGGCCGCCCCTCGCCTCGCCCCATGCGCGC
>JAGWSE010000051.1 GCA_028869395.1 Alphaproteobacteria bacterium
AGTAGCGATACCCGTTGGCGCCGACGTGAGCGGGCTTGAGCAGGCCCAGTTCGTCGTAATGGTGCAGCGTGCGGACGGAAACGCCCGACAGCTTCGCCACCTCGCTCACCGTATGCCCGCGCACCGTCGGTCGATCCCTTGCCGATGGACGGAGGGAATGGGCTCTCACGCCACGTGAGGGTCAAGCTGGACGAACCCGGCGAAATTCGCGATGGTCCGGCCTGTTCGAAACGCATCCGAGCGCTTCATGTCTGAGCTTGTTCACGAGGCCCGGGCCTAACAGAGCCGCGCCGGCGCCTCGAACGCCTTCGGCTCCCGATCAGGCCCTTCGCCCAGCACGCCCGCCCGCGCGGGCGCGCCGTCGCACACGCCTCGATCCGGACATTTCCTTGAACATTCCCAAGCCGCAGCAGCGGACCCTGCACGCGCTCGCCCAGGGCGGGCGCATCGTCCTCGAACGCAACGACGTCGGCGGGATCGTCGAAGCCCATTGCGTCACCCGCGACGGATGGACCCTCACCGACTGCACGGTCGAGGTCTTCCGGGCGCTGAAGCGCAGGCGGCTGATCGCCAGCCGGGGCGGCGGCCCCTACCAGATCAGCCGTGAGGGGCTCGCCAACCTGCGCAGCCAGCTCGACAACCGCGTCGGAGGCAAGGGATGGTGAGCCGACCTCAGCCGCCGTAGCGGAGGAAATGCACCCGCGCCGCGCCGTACTGCCGTTCGTCCAGGACCTCATATCCTTCAATATTGAAGGATTCTTCTCCGGCGCCGCGCTCCAATACGACCAAGGCGCCGGGCGCGAGCCACCCGCCCTCGGCGAGCTTGGCCAGAGCGACCTCGCCCAGCCCCTTGGCGTAGGGCGGATCGAGGAAGGCGAGGTCGAAGGCCGGACCGTCGGCGCCCGGTCGCACGCCCAGCTGGGTCGCGTCGCGCCGGTGCACGCGGGCGCGACCGAAGAGGTGCATGGCCTCGACGTTCTGGCGGATCGCGCCACGCGCCGCCTCGTCGGTCTCCACGAAGAGGCAGAAGGCGGCCCCGCGCGACAGGGCCTCCAGGCCCAGCGCCCCCGACCCGGCGAAGAGGTCTATCACCCGGGCGTCGCGGATCGGCCGCGACCACGGCGCGTGCTCCAGGATGTTGAACACCGCCTGCCGTGCGCGATCGGACGTGGGCCGTGTCGCCGCCCCGGCCGGCGCCACGATGGTCTTGCCGCGGAATTCACCCGAGACGATGCGCAAGGAAGCCTCCCCGAATCCGCGCGCGACCTTGCCGTCCCACGGCTCCGGCTCCAAGCTTCGCGGCAAAACGGGAGGACGCCAGATGAGCTTCGTGACCGTGGAGCGGCGCGGCGGCGCCGCGGTCGTCACCTACGCCAATCCGCCGATCGGCACCATGACCGCGGCGGGCGCCCAGGAGATGCTCGACACGGTCCGCCCGCTGTGCGCGGACCCGGCGGTCCGCTCGATCATCATCACCGGCGGTGTGCCGGGCATCTTCATCCGCCACTACGACGTGGGCGAACTTTCCGTCATGAGCGACGGCCTGAAGGACGCCCCGCCTCCGCCCGCGCCGACGGGCGACGGCCGCCCCAGCCAGGGGTTCCTGGCGCTGTGCGACGTGGTCGCCGAGGCGCCCAAGCCGGTGGTGGCCGCCATCAACGGTCTTTGCATGGGCGGCGGCTTCGAGCTCACCCTGGCCTGCGACCTCCGCATCGCCCGCCCGGACGTGGAGGCGATCGGCCTGCCGGAGACGCGCGTCGGAATCTTCCCGGGCGGCGGCGGAACCCAGCGCCTGCCGCGGGTGGTCGGAGAGGCCAAGGCGCTGGAGATCATCCTGCGCGGCCTCACCTTCGGCGGCGAAGAGGCGCACCGCATCGGCCTCGTCCACGAGCTCGCCGCCGATCCGCTGGCCCGTGCTCTGGAAATGGCCGCCGAGTGGGACGGCCGCGGCGCGGAGGGGATCGCCTACGCCAAGCGGCTCACCCGCGCGGCCCTGGACCGCGGGATCTGGGAGGGCCTTTCGGACGAGCGCCGCTCGTTCCTCGAGGTGATGCGGACCGGTTCGGCCCGCGAGGCCCTTCGCTCCGCGCGCCCTCCGGCTGAGATCCAGAAGGTCTAGCCTTCGGTTTGGCCCAGCCCGGCTTGTAGGCCTTCTTCTTTGGCGCTTCGGCGGCGGCTGTCGGCCGATCGACGATGCCGGGCCGGGACGGGCGCTCCTCCTCATCCCTTCTCCCCTTGCGGGAGAAGGTGGCGCTCGAAGATCGTCGGATGAGGGGTTTCTCGGAAGCTTCCGCCGCGCGGCCGCGCCCCTGGTGCCGCGCCTTCCAACCGGAGCTCGACCCCTCATCCGTCGGCTCCGCCGACACCTTCTCCCCCAAGGGGAGAAGCGACTCGCGGCGCGAACTCTTCGCAGGCTTCTTCCACTGCGCACGGTCGCCCTTCGGGAGGTTCTCCGGCGCGATGAACCCGGAAAGCTGTTCGCGGATCACCCGCGGGCCGACCTCCTCGACCTCACCGGCGCCGAGCGTTCCCAGCGCGAAGGGGCCATACGAGAGCCGGATCAGACGGTTCACCTTCAGCCCCAGCGCCTCCAGCACGCGGCGCACCTCGCGGTTCTTGCCCTCGGCCAGGGTCAGGGTGATCCAGACGTTGGCGCCCTGCGCGCCCTCCTTCGTCTTGTCGAGCGTGGCCTCGATCGGGCCGTAGTGGACGCCCTCGACCGTCATTCCGTGCCTGAGCCTGTCGAGCCCGGCCTGGTTGATCCGCCCGCGCGCCCGGGCGCGGTAGCGGCGCACGAGCCCGGTCGCGGGCAGCTCCAGCGCCCGCGCCAGCCCGCCGTCGTTGGTGAGCAAGAGGAGGCCCTCGGAGTTCAGGTCGAGCCGCCCCACCGAGATCAGCCGCGGCAGGCCATCGGGCAGCTTCTCGAAGACCGTCGGGCGGCCCTGTGGGTCCTTGTGCGTGGTCACCAGCCCGACCGGCTTGTGGTAGCGGAACAATCGCGCGGGCTCGCGCTCGCCCACCACGGCGCCGTCGACCGTCAGCACGTCGCCCGGCTCGACCTTCACCGCCGGGGTGGTCAGCACCTGTCCGTTCAGCGCCACGCGCCCGGCCGCGATCAACCGCTCCACCTCGCGGCGGGAGGCCACGCCCGCCCGGGCCAGGGCCTTGGCGACGCGCTCGCCGGCGCCCCCTTCTGGCGCGCGGGCTTGACCGGGAAGCTCCCGCTGGGTTCGGTGCGGATCGTG
The DNA here is from genome assembly GCA_028869395.1 of Alphaproteobacteria bacterium. Classification (GTDB taxonomy): domain Bacteria; phylum Pseudomonadota; class Alphaproteobacteria; order Caulobacterales; family Caulobacteraceae; genus Phenylobacterium. The sequence continues at coordinate 3,246 of JAGWSE010000051.1, forward strand.
GACCATGACGAGCGGACAATGCGCATCGCCCTCGAAGCCGCGCAAGCCGCTGCGGCCGCCGGCGAGACCCCTGTGGGCGCCGTGGTGGTCGATCCCGCATCCGGCGAGGTGATCGCGGTCGGCGCGAACGGGCCCATCCGAGCGCACGATCCGACCGCGCACGCCGAGATCGTCGCCCTGCGCGAGGCCGCCCGCAAACTCGGCAACTACCGCCTGACCGGCCTCGAGCTGTTCGTGACACTGGAGCCCTGCGCCATGTGCGCCGGAGCGATCAGCCACGCACGCCTCGGCCGGCTGATCTATGGCGCGGACGACGCCAAGGGCGGCGCTGTCATCCACGGCCCCAAGTTCTTCGACCAGCCCACCTGCCACTGGCGTCCGCAGGTGACGGGTGGCGTCCTGGCCGCAGAATCGGCCGAGCTCCTGCGCAGCTTCTTCCGCGCGCGGCGGTAGTCAGCGCTGACCATAGCGCTTGCCAAGCGCCGGCCCGCGGCGCGAAGCTTCGGAGAATTGCTCCAAGAAGAATTTTCGGAGGTCGTGATGGGTTTGTTGAACGGTAAGGTCGCCATCATTACGGGCGCAGGAAACGGCCTGGGCGAGGCCTACGCCAGGCTGTTCGCCAGGGAAGGCGCCGCGGTCGTGGTCAACGATCTGGGCGGCGCCCGCGACGGCACCGGCGCGGACCGGTCGGCGGCGCAGAAGGTGGTCGACGCCATCGAGGCCGCGGGCGGCCAGGCGGTCGCCAACGGCGACGACGTCTCCACCATCCAGGGCGGCGAGAACATCCTGAAGACCGCCATCGACCACTTCGGCAAGGTGGACATCCTGGTCTGCAACGCCGGCATCCTGCGCGACAAGACCTTCGCCAACACCTCCGAGGCCGACTGGGACGCGGTGATCAAGGTGCACCTGAAGGGCACCTACTGCGTGGCGCTGCCGGTGTGGAAGTACATGAAGGAGCACGGCGGCGGCTCCATGGTGCTGACCTCGTCCACCTCGGGCCTGTACGGCAACTTCGGCCAGACCAATTACGGCGCGGCCAAGGCCGGCATCTACGGAATGGTCCGGGTGATGTCGATCGAGGGGCGGAAGTACAACATCCGCGTCATGGGCCTGGCGCCGGGCGCCTACACGCGCATGACCTCCGACCTGCCGGGCCGCAAGGACCGCGAGCCCGATCCGCTGTCGCTGCCGGAGAACGTCGCGCCGGGCGTGCTCTTCATGGTGAGCGACCTGGCGGCCGAGCATTCGGGCAAGATCCTCGGCGTTTCCTCGCGGGGCGTCCGCGAGATCAAGATGTTCGAGACCGAGGGCTTCACGCCGGGCCGGCCCTACACGGCCGAAGAGGTCGCGGAGAACGCCGACAAGGTGTTCTTCAAGGAGCCGGAAAACGTGCACCGCATCGGCCAGACCGCGCCGCCTCAGCGCGTGCCGGCCTAGTCGAATCGCGAGAGCCGGGCTTCCAACCTGTCGCGGACGCCCGGCCATTCGTCCGCGAGGACCGAGAAATAGACCGTGTCGCGGATGCGGCCGGTCCAGCAGACCCGGTCCTGGCGCAGGATGCCCTCCTGCACCGCGCCCAGCTTCAGGACGGCTGCGCGACTGCGGGCGTTGATCGCGTCCACCTTGAACTGCACGCGCCGGGAGCCCGCCTCGAAAGCGTGGGCGAGAAGGAGCCGTTTGGCCGCGGGGTTCACCGGCCCGCCCCGCGCCTCAGGCGCATAGTAGGTGCCGCCGATCTCCACCGTGGCGTTGGGCCCGTCCACGCCGAGATAGCTGGAGACGCCGACACAACGTCCTTCCGCCACGACCGCGAAGTTGATCCGGTCCTTGGGCGGGTCGGCGTAGAACCGCGCCCAGCCTTCGTCGAAGTGCGCCCCGCCCATGGCGTAGGGGTAGAGGTCGACCCAGGTCTGCAGATCGGCGTCACAGGCGGCGCGGAACGCCGCCCGATGACGCTCTTCCATCGGCTCCAGGCGTACGAAGCGGTCCTCGAGAATCGCCGGCGTTAAGTCCATGGCGACGCTTTATCCAAAAAAATGCGCCTGCGCTCTTGCAGCCGCGTTCGGCGAACATATCTGAGCGCTGCCCATCCTGGGCGTTTCCTCCCTAATGACTTCCCAGCCGGGTCTTCGGACCCGGCTCTTTTTTGCCGCGCGCCCGGCTCAGGCCCGCAGGTAGAGCTGCGCGGCCCAGACGAGATAGATCAGGCCGACCCCCGTCACGATGCCGCGCGCCCAGGCCTTGAAGTGGACGTCGCTCAGCCGCTCCAGCACGCGCCCACCCGCCAGGGCGCCGGCCATCGAGAGCGGCACGGCGAGCGCGAACACCCACCAGGGCGGCAGGCCCCTGCCGCCGAGCGCGATCAGCGGCGCGCCGTAGACCACCACCTTGGCCAGATGCGAAAGCACCTGGGTCGCGGCCTTGGTGGCCACGATCTGGTGGCGGGTGAGGTCGGTGCGGACGAAGAAGCTGTCGAGCAGCGGCCCCGCCACGCCCGCAGTCAGGTTCAGCCCCGTGACCGAGGCGCCGCAGATCACCGCCTGCGGTGTCTGCGAGGCGTCCAGGTTGAGCCAGCGCTTCGGGATCCAGAGCAGCGCCGGCGCCAGCCCCATCAGCAGGAACAGGGTCGCCTTCGAGGGCTCCAGGGCGATGCTCGAGACGAGCCCGGCCGCGGCGGCCGAACCCGCCGCATAGAGTCCCACGATCCGCCACCCGACATGGTGGCGGTGCAGCACCGCGCGCCAGCCGTTCGCCACCAGTTGCAGAAGACCGTGGGTCGCGAACGTGGCCGAGACCGGCAGCACGAGCGCGATCGCGCCCTTCAGCAGCATGCCCCCGGCCATGCCGAAGACGCCTGAGATGGCGGCCGTGAGGAAGGCTGACGCGATCAGGAAGATGGCCGGAAACGGACCCATGGCCGAGGCATGGACCGACCCGACCCAAGGGTCCAATATATAGCCAGGCCAACTTCGATACCTAAGAGGTATCTCCATGCTGGACTTGCGCCGCCTGAAATACCTCGTGACCGTCGCCGACGAGGGTCACATCACCCGCGCGGCTGAGCGGCTGGGCATCCAGCAGCCGCCGTTGACCCGCCAGATCCGCAGCCTGGAAGACGAGCTGGGCGTCGCCCTGTTCGAGCGCCTGCCGCGGGGCGTGGTCCCGACCGAGGCCGGCCGGGTGGTCGTGGAGGAGGCGCGCGACGTGCTCGCCCGCGCCGAGCGCATCCGCGAGACCGCTCAGCGCGCCGCCCGCGGCGAACAGGGGCGCCTGGCGGTCGGCTACACCTCATCGGCCGCCTTCCACCCCTTCGTGACCCAGCAGATCCGGGCCTTCCGCGAAAGCCGCCCAGGCGTCCTGCTGGCGCTGGCCGAGGACGGCACGCCGGAGCTGCTCGCGGCCCTGAAGGAGGAACGGCTGGACGCCGCCTTCATCCGCTCTACCTCGAGCGACGTCACCGGCCTGTCGATAGACCGCCTTCTCGAGGAGAAGATGATGGCAGCGGTTCCCGCGGGCCACAGGCTGGCCGGCGCCCACGGCAAGGTGGCGCTGGCCGATCTGGCCGAGGAGACCTTCGTCTTCTACCGCAGACCCTCGGGACCGGGCCTCTACGACGCGATCATGGCCGCGTGCCTCGCGGCCGGCTTCTCGCCCAACGTGGGCCAGGAGGCGCCGCGTCTGTCCTCCACGCTCAGCCTCGTGGCCTCGGGGCTGGGCGTCACCATCACGCCCGCCTCCATGCAGCGCATGAACGTGGAGGGCGTGGCCTTCGTCCGCCTGAAGGGGGCGAAGGGGCTCGCCGCGCCGCTGCTCCTTGCCACCCGCAAGCGCGACCGCTCGATCCTCGTCGAGCGCTTCCGGCGCGAGGTCCGCGCGGCCGCCGAGGCTCTGAAGCAGGCGGCGGAGTAGGCCCGAAAGGGGGGAACGAAAGAGGGGCCGCCTGCGGGCGCCCCCCTGATCCGTCGGACTTGGAGCCCGGCAGCGTCTCCCGCGCGGGGAGACGCGTGTGCTCTAGTTCCGGAACACCGCCGACATGGAGCTGTCGTGCGGGCCTTCGCGGAGCTGGTGCAGCTCGTTGCGGCCGACCACCATGTGGTGGACCTCGTCGGGGCCGTCGGCGATCCGCAGCGTCCGGGTGGAGGTGTACATCTTGGCGAGCGGCGTGTGCTGGCTGACGCCCAGCGCGCCGTGCATCTGGATCGCCTCGTCGATGATCTGGCAGACCCGCTCGGGCACCATGGCCTTGACCATGTGGATCCACACGCGCGCCTCGCGGTTGCCCAGCACGTCCATCGCCTTGGCGGCCTTCAGGACCATCAGGCGCATGGCCTCGATCTCGATGCGCGCGCGGGAGACCTTCTCAAGGTTCCCGCCGAGCTGGATGATCGGCTTGCCGAACGCCACGCGCTGCATGCCGCGCGTGACCATCAGGTCGAGCGCCTTCTCGGCCGAGCCGATGGCGCGCATGCAGTGGTGGATGCGCCCCGGGCCGAGACGCAGCTGGCTGATCTCGAAGCCGCGACCTTCGCCCAAAAGCATGTTCGAGGCCGGCACGCGGGCGTTGTGGAAGCGGATGTGCATGTGGCCGTGCGGCGCGTCGGGATCGCCGAACACCTGCTGGCCCTGGACGATCTCCACGCCTTCGCAGGGCAGCGGCACCAGGATCTGCGACTGCTGCAGGTGCGGCGGCGCATTCTCCTCGCCGGTCCTCACCATTGCGATCATCACCTTGCAGCGCGGATCGCCGGCGCCGGAGATGTAGTGCTTCTCGCCGTTGATGATGTACTCGTCGCCCACGCGCACGGCGCGTGTGTCGATGTTCTTGGCGTCCGAGCTGGCGGTGTTCAGCTCGGTCATGCAGTAGGCCGAGCGGATCTTCCCCTCGAGCAGCGGCTTCAGCCACTTTTCCTTCTGCTCCGGCGTGCCGACGCGCTCCAGCACCTCCATGTTGCCGGTGTCCGGCGCAGCGCAGTTCATGATCTCGCTGGCCAGCCGGTTCTTGCCAAGTTCGACGGCGATGTAGGCGTAGTCGAGGTTGGAGAGGCCCTCGCCGGTGTGGGCGTCGGGCAGGAAGAAGTTCCAGAGGCCGGCCGCCTTGGCCTTGTCCTTGGCGGCCTCCAGCACGTCCAGCTGGCCCGGCGCATACTGCCAGGGATCCGGGCGTCCCTCGCCCAGGCGGTGGTATTCCTCGGCCGCAGGCTCGACCACGTCTTTGATGAACTGCTTGACCTTGTTGTAGAGCGGCAGGGCCTTGTCGGACATGCGCAGGTCGTTGAGCTCGTCCTGCGGGCTCAGCGCAAAGCCGGAACGGGCTTCCGTGGCGGGCCGGTCGGCGGTCATGGTCATCCTGGTCGCTCCCGAAGTGGAATCGTTGAAGGGCGCGCCGAGCCCCTCGGCCGCCCGCTGCCCGAACCTTTGACCCACCGGTTGAGCCAAGTCAAACGCACGTTTGAATGGATGGGGCAACTTTCCGGCGGCTGCGCGCTTGTGCGCCGGAGGAGGCCTCAATGGACTTCGAATTCTCGCCTCGTCAGAAGGAGGTGATCGGCCGCGTCTCGGCCTTCATGGACGAGTACGTCTATCCGGCCGTGCCGACTTACGAGCAGCAGCACGACGAGGGCGAGCGCTGGAAGGTCATCCCGATCGTCGAGGAGCTGAAGAAGAAGGCGCGCGCGGCGGGGCTGTGGAACATGTTCATGCCGCCCTGGGCCGGCCATCCGCAGGTGGACGAAACCTTCCAGTTCGACGGCCTGCAGCTCTCCAACCTGGAATACGCACCCGTCGCCGAACTGATGGGACGGGTGGAGTTCGCCTCCGAGGTGTTCAACTGCTCGGCGCCCGACACCGGCAACATGGAAGTGCTGATGCGCTTCGGCGCGCGGGCGCAGAAGGACCGCTGGCTGAAGCCGCTGATGGACGGCGCGATCCGCTCCGCCTTCCTGATGACCGAACCGGCGGTGGCTTCCTCGGATGCCACCAATATCGAGACCCGCATCGAGCGCGATGGCGATCACTACGTCATCAACGGCCGCAAATGGTGGTCGTCGGGCGTGGGCGATCCCCGCTGCAAGATCGCGATCCTGATGGGCA
>JAGWSE010000012.1 GCA_028869395.1 Alphaproteobacteria bacterium
ACCCCTTGGGTGTCGAGCACGCCGCGCAGGATGTGGTAGCGGACGCCCGGAAGGTCCTTCACCCGGCCGCCGCGAATGAGCACCACGGAGTGCTCCTGCAGATTGTGGCCTTCGCCGGGGATGTAGCACACCGCTTCGATGCCGGTCGTGAGCCTCACCTTGGCGACCTTGCGCAGAGCCGAGTTCGGCTTCTTCGGGGTCGTGGTGTAGACGCGCGTGCAGACGCCACGGCGCTGCGGGCAGCCCTTCAGGGCGGGCACCTTGTTCCGCGACGGCTTGGGCGAACGCGGCTTGCGGATGAGCTGATTGACTGTGGGCATCTATTCTCGCTTGCGTGGAGGCGTGTGCCGTTGGGCCGAAGCGCCTCAGTGGGGTCCTTGACGTTTGTTGGTCTCGAAGCCTGCCCGCTGAACGCAAAAACTCGCCGGGACGCGAGATACGGCGTTCCGGCGGGGTGACGTTCATCCGGGCTGGGACGAATCCCGGCCGCGAAAGAGCGCGCTACATAGTCGTGAAGCGCCCGCACGTCAACGGCCCGGCCCGCGGCGGGCGGCTCTTGCCGGGGCCCCGTTTCGGTCACGAAATCGCCGCGCCAGCCTCGCCTGTTAAGGCCAGGGTCCACCGGGGGATGCTGACGGATGCGGGCGCGCAGGCGCGGCCGGACAATCGGGGCGGTCGCCATATCGGCCGCGCTCCATGCCGTCATCCTCGCGGCCCTCGCGCTGTATGTCCCCAGGCTCGTGATCCCGGAGGGGGAATCCGGTCCGCCGCAGCCGATCATTCCGGTGCTGCTTGTCCCCAGGACCCCGCCGGCCCACGCCGGCGGCAAACCCGAACCGGTGCGTCTTCATCGCCGGCCGCAGCCCTTCGCCGCACCGCCGGCAGAGCCCCTGACCGTGCGCCCGAACAGGGCGACAAAGCCGCCGAAACCCGGCCCGGTGACCCTGCACCCGGCGCCTCTTCCGGAAGGCCCGAAGGCGGATATCCGCGAGACGCTTCGCATCAGTCCCGTCGGCTGCGCCAATCCTGACGCCGTGCAGCTGACGAAGGCCGAGAGGGCCGCATGCGACGAACAGCTCGGCAAGGGCGCCCCCACCGCGCCGTTCCTCGGCCTCGGCCTGGACCGCGCCAAGCAGATCGCGCTCGACCACGCCGCGGCGCGCCAGGAGGCGGACCGCCGCTATCGCGACGCGCCCGCCTTGCCCGCCACCGATCCCATGCACGGCTCTCCGGAACCCTGGAGCCAGCCGTCCGATCCGCATCAGAAGCCGGACCTTCCCCTGCTGCCGCCGTGAGGCTCAGGCGGCGACGCGCCCCCTCTTCTCGAGCGGGGCCTCGAGGGTGGCCCAGTCGATCATGCCGTCGTTCTTGAGGTTCTCGAACTGCAGCACGCCGAGTTCCTCGAACTTCGGCCGGATGGCGTCGGTCAAGAGGCCGACCCGCTTCAGGTTCGGGATCATCCGTTCGAACAGGAAGGTGCGGAACGCACGGCCGCCCTGGCTGGCGTTGTTGATCTCCAGGGCCTCGCCTTCCGTGAAACCGAATTCCTGGGCGACCGTCGTCGAGACCAGCCGATTTCGCATGACGACGCAGGCCTCGTAGGCGAACTGCGCGCGCGCCTCGATCTGGTCCTGCGGCAAGGCGCGGATCCAGTCCTCGAGGTAGTTGACGCCGAAGGCCACGTGGCGGCCCTCGTCGCGCATGACCAGGCCCACGACATCGCGCAGCAACGGGTCCCTGGTGGTCTCGTGGATGGTCTGGAAAGCGGCCAGCGCCAGGCCCTCGATGAGGATCTGCATGCCGATGAACTTCAGATCCCACCGCGGATCCGTCAGCACCTTGTCCAGCAGGAACTTCAGGTTGGGATTGATCGGATAGATCATCCGGCAGCGTTCCATCAGGTAGCGGTGGAAAACCTCCACGTGACGCGCCTCGTCGAAGGTCTGGGAGGCGGCATAGAGTTTCGCGTCGTGGGTGGGCGCACAGGTGACGAGCTGGGAGGCGACCATCAGGGCCCCCTGCTCGCCGTGCAGGAATTGCGACAGCGTCTGGGCGTTGGACCGGGCGGAGAAGGCGCGCTTCTGCTCTGCGGTGAGCGTCTTCCACCTGGGATGCTCCGCAAACCCCTCCGGTTCCGCGCCGTCGGCCGCATCGGCGGGCAGCGTCTGGCTCCAGTCGACGTCCAGTTCGGCGTTCCAGTTGAAGCGTTTGCCGAGCTCATAGAGGCGGCGGATCTTCGCGTTGGCCGCCTCGTAATCCCAGTTGTAGGACCCGGTGAGCGGGGTCTGGAAGATTTCGCGGATGACCTCGACGTCGTGGTCGGTCAGCCGATGGGCGAGGTCGTCGTCGCTGAAATACTGGACCTCGTTCGGCGGCCCCTCGACCTGCGAAACATGCAGCATGGCGCTTTTCCCTGACGCGCCCGGCCCTCCCGGGCGTCAGTCGCACCATAAAGATGACGGGGTCGTCATCTTTGACAGAGATCAAGCAAAGCCTTGATCAAGGAGAAACGGCCCGGGATCGCTCCCGGGCCGCTTCGCCTAGGTCTCGAAAGCTGGATCAGCTCTCGACCCGCTCGGCCTCCGCCGCATCGGCGATGGTCTCGGGCAGGGGCTCCATGGCCTGCTCGCGGCTGGCCGCCAGCGCTTCGTCGCGCTTGGTGGCGATGCGCTGCAGGTTGCGCAGGTACGAGCCCGTGCCCGCCGGGATGAGCCGGCCCACGATCACGTTCTCCTTCAGCCCCTCCAGGGTGTCGATCTTTCCCTGGACGGCCGCTTCGGTGAGCACGCGCGTGGTTTCCTGGAACGACGCCGCGGAGATGAAGCTGCGGGTCTGCAGGGACGCCTTGGTGATGCCGAGCAGGACCGGCGCGGTGACCGCCGGGCGACCGCCGCGGGCTTCCGCCCTGGCGTTCTCCTCGTCCACCTCGAGCTTGTCGAGGTGGTCGCCCTTGAGCAGGCCGGTGTCGCCGGGCTCGAGGATCTCCACCTTCTGCAGCATCTGGCGCACGATCGTCTCGATGTGCTTGTCGTTGATCGGCACGCCCTGCAGTCGGTAGACCTCCTGGATCTCGTTGACCAGGAAGTCGGCGAGAGCCTCGATCCCCTGGATCCGCAGGATATCGTGCGGATCGGGATTGCCGTCGATCAGGTACTCGCCCTTGCGGATCACGTCTCCGTCGTGGACGGCGATGTGCTTGCCCTTCGGGATCAGGAACTCGACCGCCTCGCCGCCGTC
>JAGWSE010000052.1 GCA_028869395.1 Alphaproteobacteria bacterium
CTCCGACGCCCAGTACCGCTTCGCGCGCGGGGTCGATCCGGGGTTCGTGCGGCCGGGCATCGAGCTTGCCACGCGGCTGATCGTCGAGCTCTGCGGCGGCGAGGCCTCGGAGGTGCGGATGGCGGGGGAGCTTCCCGCGCCGCCGAAGCCGATCGCCTTCGACCGCAGCTATGTCCGCAAGCTGTCCGGCCTGGACGTGGAACGCGGGCGGATCGATGCGATCCTGGCCGCGCTCGGATTCTCGCTGAGGGGCGATGAAGTCCAGCCGCCGAGCTGGCGGCGCGACGTCGAGGGCAAGGCGGACCTGGTGGAAGAGGTGGCCCGCATCGTCGGCTATCCGAACCTGCCGTCCGAGCCGCTGCCCGAGCTGTCGGCGCGGCCCGGCGGCGTGCTGACCGTCCGCCAGGGCCGGGTGCGCAACGCCCGGCGGTTCCTGGCTGCGCGCGGCTACGACGAGGTGCTGAGCTGGAGCTTCATGCGCGCCGAATGGGCCAAGCTGTTCGGCGGCGGAAGCGCGGCGCTGGTGCTGACCAACCCGATCGCCTCGGACCTCGACTGCATGCGCCCCTCGATCCTGGGCAACCTGATCGAGGCGGCGGCGCGCAACGCGCGGCGCGGCTTCGCCGACGTGGCGCTGTTCGAAGTGGGACCGATCTATGCCGGCGACCAGCCGGGGGACCAGTCGACGGCGGTGACGGCCCTCGTCGCGCCGCATCCGCCCAAGCGCTGGGACCGGCAGGCGCCGGATCCGCTGTTCGAGCTCAAGGCCGACCTGACCGCGCTGCTCGACGAGCTCGGGGCGCCGCCGCTGCAGATCGTCCAGGGGCAGGCCTCGCCCTGGTGGCATCCGGGCCGCTCGGCCAGGCTGCAGCTCGGGCCGAAGAACGTGGTCGCGGAGTTCGGCGAGCTGCATCCGCGGGTGCTGAAGGCGCTGGACGCGGAAGGGCCGATGCTGGCCTTCGAGGTGACGCTTGAGGCGATCCCAGAGCCGAAGCGCAAGGCGGTCAAGACCAAGCCGGCGCTGGCGCTGTCGCCGTTCATGCCGCTCACCCGCGACTTCGCCTTCGTGGTCGACCGCGCCGTGCCGGCAGGCGAGCTGGTGCGGCCGATCCAGGGCGTCGACAAGCAGCTCATCGAGGCCGTCCGCGTGTTCGACGTCTACGAAGGCAAGGGCGTGCCGGAGGGCCAGAAATCGGTCGCCCTGACTGTCACGGTGCAGCCACGCGAGAAGACGCTGACGGACGCCGAGATCGAGGCCTTGTCGGCGAAGATCGTGGCCGCGGCGGAGAAGGCGACGGGGGCGAAGCTCAGGGCCTGACCATTGCCAAGCTGGACTTGGGTCCTCACATTCTCGACATGGCCGAGCCGCAGCCTCCCGCCGCCAAGCGCAAGGCGGCGTTCGAACGGGCCCTCGAGACGTGGATCTTTCGTTCGCGGTGGCTCCTCGCGCCCTTCTACCTGGGCCTGATCCTTGCGCTAGGCGGCCTCCTCGTCGTTTTCGGCGCGGAGGTCGTCCACGAAATCTCCGCAATCGCCGGCATGGGCGCCCAGGACGCGATCGTGATGGCGCTGTCCTTCATCGACCTGTCGCTGACGGCGAACCTGCTGCTGATCGTCATCTTCTCGGGCTACGAAAACTTCGTCTCGAAGATCGACACCGGGGAGCACGAGGACCGACCGGACTGGATGGGGGCCATCGATTTCGCCGACCTGAAGATGAAGCTTATCGCCTCGATCATCGCGATCAGCGCCATCGCCCTGCTCCGCAGCTTCATGAAACTCAGCGAAGGCGATGGCCCCAACGACCGGACGCTCGCCTGGATGGTCGGCCTGCACCTGACCTTCTTGGCCTCCGGTCTGTTCCTGGCGCTAATGGAGTTGATTTCGTCCCGCAGCAGGGAGCGGTAGGCCGGGCGTGGAGATCAACGGCGTCGCGCACACCTTCATCACGGCCGGGGACTTCGAGAAGAGCGTGGCCTTCTACCGCCAGCTTCTGCCGTTCCTCGGCATGCGCGTGGTCGGGGAAAGCCCGGACACCTTCTATTGCGTGGGCGGCCGTACCGGTTTCGGGATCCGGAGGCCCGACCCGCAGCACGAGGGCGCACGGTTCGAGCAGTACCGCGTCGGCCTGCACCACCACTGCTGGCGCGCCCGTGAGCGGGCCGACGTGGACACCGCCCACGCCTTCCTGGTCGCCATCGGCGCCACGATCGTCCACGAGCCGCAGGACGACGCCTATGCGCCCGGCTACTACTCGGTGCTGTTCGAGGACTCGGACGGCATCCGGCTCGAGATCAACCACGTGCCGGGCCGCGGGCTGTTCGACACGCCGACCCAGAGGGTGGGCGCGAGCCTCGACGGCCGCTGATCAGAACGGCAGGATGTTGCGCTTGCGGGTGTAGGCCAGGTAGCCGACGTTCGCGCCCAGGCGGAAGCCCACCCCGGCGCGCATCGGCGCGAGGGTGATGCCGTCCGCCTGCTGGTAGTTCACCCCGACGCCGGCGATGAAGTAGGCCGAGCCCTCGACCCCCGGGAAGCGCTGGAACAGCTGATCCGGCCGATCGAGATTGTAGCAGAGGGTGAACACGCGGCTGGCGTTGCCGCCCGTGTCGAAGCCGATCGAGGGGCCTTGCCAGTACACCTCCGTAGGCTGGCGGTTCTTCATGTAGAGCAGGCCCTTGCCGTAGCGGGCGCCGACCACGAAGGCGCCGGAGCCCTCGGTGCCGGCGATGTAGCCCGTCGGACGCCCGTACTGGGCGAAGATGCGTTCGACCGCGGCGCCCGCGCTCTCGGCGGTGACGCCCAGGAAGTCGGAGACCGAGTTGACGATCTCGTCCTCGGTGTAGGTGTCGGCGTGAACGTGTCCGTCAGGGGCGGCGTAGCGCGGCTGGGTCGTGGGCGCGGGCAGTTGGCCTTCCGGCGGCGGAGGCGGCGGCGGCGGCGGCACGCGCGAACCGGCCGGCGCAG
>JAGWSE010000013.1 GCA_028869395.1 Alphaproteobacteria bacterium
CCTCGGCCTCGATGCCGCCCACGCCCCAGCCCAGGACCGACAGGCCGTTGACCATGGTGGTGTGCGAATCGGTGCCGACCACCGTGTCCGGATAGGCGGTCACGACCCCGTCCTCTTCGTTGGTCCAGACCGTCTGGGCGAGGTATTCGAGGTTCACCTGGTGGCAGATGCCGGTGCCCGGCGGCACTACGCGGAAGTTGTTGAAGGCCGAGGAGCCCCAGCGCAGGAAGCGGTACCGCTCCATGTTGCGCTCGTACTCGCGCTCGACGTTCTCGCCGAACGCCTTGGCGGTGCCGAAGTAGTCGACCATCACCGAGTGGTCGATGACGAGGTCCACCGGGTTCAGCGGATTGATCTTCTCAGGGGTGGCGCCGAGGTTGACCATCGCGTCGCGCATGGCGGCCAGATCGACCACCGCCGGGACGCCGGTGAAGTCCTGCATCAGCACGCGGGCGGGACGGAAGCTGATCTCGTGCTCCACGCCGCCCTTGTTGTCGAGCCAGGCGGCGATGGCCTTCAGGTCGTCCTGCCCCACCGACTTGTCGTCTTCGTTGCGCAGCAGGTTCTCCAGCAGCACCTTCATCGAGATGGGCAGCCGGGACACTCCCGAAAGTCCCGCTTCCTCCGCGGCCTGAAGGCTGTAGTAAGCATAGGTCTTGTCGCCCACCACGAGCTCGCGGCGGGTTTTCAGGCTGTCTACTGACGCCATAAGGGGATCCTTCTTCTGTTCCCGGCCGACCCACGACCGACCCAGGGATCGCGCGCTTTAAGAGGCGGACACACAGGTTCCGCTTCCGCGCGGCGTACGTCCCCCGAGGCGACGGCGGCCGGCCGCTTCATAGGCCGAACCGATCCGCAGGTCCATGCGCGGGAAAGTTGGGTTCGATACCCTTGCGAATCGCGGACCGGGAGGCCCTTCGAGCCGCTCGCCCTCCCGGCGGCTGTCCTCGCTGCGCGGATGCACGCTCGCCCATGATCACGGCCCTTTCGCTTCGCAATCTGGCGATCCGGCGCGGCGGCAGGCTGCTGTTCGAGGGGGTCTCCCTGGAGCTCTCGGCCGGTGAGGCGTGCGCGCTGACGGGACCCAATGGATCCGGCAAGACGAGCCTGCTGCGGGCCGTGGCCGGTCTGGTGCGACCCGAAGGCGGCGAGGTCGCGTTCCCCGGCGTGGAGACGGAGGAGGCGCGCGGGGCGGGACTGCACCTCATCGGACACCAGGATGGATTGAAGCCCGCCCGGACGGCCTGGGAGGAGCTCGCCTTCTGGACGGTTTGGTGCGGCGGCTCCGAGACCTCGGCCCGCGCGGCGGCCGAAGCGCTGGAGCTGCCGCCCTTGCTGGAGCTGGAAGTGCGCCGGCTGTCGGCCGGGCAGAGGCGGCGCCTGGCGCTGGCCCGCCTGCTGGCGGCGCCGCGGCCGCTGTGGCTGCTGGACGAACCTCTGTCGCCGCTGGACGCCCGGTTTCGCGCCCGCTTCGGCGAGATCATGGTCGCCCACCTGCAGGGCGGAGGGCTGATCCTGGCGGCCGTCCACGACCCGCTGCCGATCCGGGCCAAGAGCCTGGAGCTCGCCGGATGAGCCGCCTGGGCGCCCTGATCCGTCGCGAGACGACGCTGGCGTGGGGCCGCGGCGGCGGTCCGTTGGTGACGGTGGGCTTCTACGCCGGCGTCGCCACCCTGCTGCCGCTGGCGATCGGGCCCGAGCGGGAGAGGCTTGCGGCCGTGGCCACGGGCGCGGCCTGGGTGGCGCTGGCGCTGGCCTCGCTGCTGTCGCTGGAGCGGCTGTTCGAGCGCGACTACGAGGACGGCGCGCTGGATCTGATGACGCTGTCCGAGACGCCGCTGGAGCTGACCAGCGCGGTCAAGTGCCTGGGCCAGTGGATCGCCACTGGCGCGCCGCTGGCGCTCGCCGCCCCGGTCGCGGCCATCGGGCTGGGCGCCAGCGCCGCGCTCGCCCCCCTGATCTTCGCCTGCGCCCTGCTGGGCGGGCTGGCCTTCGCCTTCGTGGGCGGCATCGGGGCGGCCCTAAGCCTGGGCGCGCGCCGCGGAGGGCTGCTCACCGCGGTCATCGTGCTGCCGCTGTTCACGCCGCCGGTGATCTTCGGGGGCGGGGCGCTGGACGCCATGGCCTCGGGCCTGCCGTGGCAGGCGGCCTTCGCACTGCTCGCCGCCTACACCGCCGCGGCGGTCGCCCTGGGGCCGCTCGCCATGGCGGCCGCCTGCCGAAACGCGCTGTCCTGAGGGATCGCGACGGAACGCCGATCGCCCGCCGTGGAACCAGCGGGGACGATTAAGGACGACCTGATGAAACTGACCACCCTCGCCTTCGCCGCCGCCCTCGGCCTCTCGGCCGGCGCCGCGACCGCCCAGCCGGCCCCGGGACCCGGTCCACGCGCCGAAGGCCACCAATGGCATAGGCCCGATCCCGCACAGATGGCGCAGCGCCACGCCGAGATGATGCAGCGGCATGAGCAGCGCCTGCGCGACATCCTGCAGCTGCGGCCCGACCAGGAGCCTGCGCTGCAGGCCTTGATGGCCTCGATGAAGCCGCCGGCGGGCGGCCCCGGCGCGATGATGCGCCCCGCCGCCGGCGCAGCGCCGCTCACCACGCCCCAGCGGCTCGACCGCATGCAGGCGATGATGGCCGAGCATATGGCGCAGTTCCAGCAGCACGCAGCCGCCGTCAAACGCTTCTACGCCCAGCTGACGCCCGCCCAGCAGCGCGCCTTCGACGCGCTGGCCCCGATGATGATGCGCCACGGGATGCACGGCACGCATCGGATGGATGGCATGCACGGCCCCGGGATGCGGGGCGGCCACGGCATGGGCATGGGCCGGATGGGCGGCTTCCGCAGCGGCCCGGGCCAGCCCCCGCCCCCGCCAGCCGGCTGAGACGCGGGCCCGGCGCGGACAGGGCCGTTGCGGCCTCTCTCCGCGCCGGCCGTGATGGCCGCTTGCGGGTGACCCTGCCTGAGGTTAAGCCGCGCGCATGATCCCGGCCCCAGCGTTCCTGGCCAATCCGGAGCGGTTCATGGCGTTCTCGCGCTGGGCCGCGCCGGCGCTGGGCGTGATCGCCGTCGTTCTGGCGCTCGTAGGCCTGTGGCTCGGCTGGTCGGCGCCGCCGGATTACCAGCAGGGCGAGACGGTACGGATCATGTTCATCCACGTGCCGGCGGCGATCATGGCCATGTTCGTCTACGCCTGCCTGGGCGTGGCGAGTTTCCTGGCGCTGGTCTATCGCCATGTGCTGGCCGACTGCGCCGCCCAGTCCGCGGCGGTGCTGGGGACCGGGTTCACGGGCCTGGCGCTCGTCACCGGCTCGCTGTGGGGCCGGCCCATGTGGGGCGCCTGGTGGGTCTGGGACGCGCGCCTGACCTCGGTGCTGGTGCTGTTCCTGTTCTACGTGGCCTACCTGTCGCTGCGGGCCTCCATCGACGACGAGACCAAGGGCTCGCGCGCGGCGGCGATCCTGGCGCTGGTCGGGCTGATCAACCTGCCGATCGTGCATTTCAGCGTCTACTGGTGGAACAGCCTGCACCAGGGCTCGTCGATGTTCACGCCGGGCGCGCTGGCCCCGGTTTACGCTTGGCCGCTCTACGTCATGCTGCTGGCCTACCTCGCCGGATTCGGCTCGCTTTGGCTGGTGCGGATCCGCGGCGAGGTGTGGCGCCGGCGGGCCGAGGCCGCAGCGCTGAGGGCGGCGCGGGGCTGAGATGGCGCCGATCCCCGACCTCTCCGCCGGCAAGTACGGGGCCTACATCTGGCCCGCCTACGCCATCACCGCGGCGGTGTTCGCGATCCTGATCGCGGGCGCGCTGGGCCACGCGCGACGCTGGAAGAAGAAGGCCGAGGAGGCGACGCGCAAGTGACCCGGTGGGTGACCCTCCTGCCGCTGGCTGCGATCGTGGCGCTGGCGCTGCTGTTCGGAATCTATGGCCTGCATCACAATCCGCATGTCGAGCCCCACGAGCTGGTCGGCAAGCCGATGCCGGACGACGCCCTGCCCTCGCTCGACGACGGCCGTCAGGTGAAGCTGCGGGAACTGGTCAAGGACGGCCCGGTGGTCGTGAACTTCTTCGCCTCCTGGTGCGGCCCCTGCCAGGTCGAGGAGCCGACGCTGATGGCGCTGAAGGCGAAGAAGGTGCCGATCGTCGGCATCGCCTACGAGGACGAGCCGCAGAACACCCAGGCGTTCCTGAACCGGCTGGGCGACCCCTTCGCGGTCCGGCTGGTGGATCGCCACGGCCGCACCGGCGTCGACTTCGGCATCACCGGCGTGCCGGAAACCTACCTCGTCGGGGCCGACGGGGTGATCAAGAAGAAGTGGACCGGACCGCTCGACGACGGCGACGTCGAGGCGCTGGCCCGGGCCACGTCAACCGCCCGTTAAGGAAGCTGGCGGCAGCTTCCCGTTAACCATGTTTCGGAAGCAGCCGTGACCGCCGTCCGCCCGCCCGTCTTCCCGCCCAGCCGACCGGCGCCCGCCGGCCCGCAGCGGGCCGATCCGGCCAAGCTCGCCGCTCAGAAGGCGTTCTTCGAGGCCGCGCTCGGCAATTCGGGCCCGACCAGACCCGCGGCGGCGACGGCCCCTCTGGCCGCAAGCGCCGCATCCGTAAGGCCGCCGCAGGTCGCGGCGGCCGCCGCACCCGGGCCGGACCAGCCTAGCCGCATCCTTCGGCCGGGCTCGCTGATCGACATCAAGGTCTGACGGCGCAGCTAAACTGCTGAAAGATTAACTTTCTTTATTCCGGAACGCACCCGCCACGCGAGAGTTTTCCGTGGCATGAACGGACGGGACGAGAGGATCTACGAGGAGGCCAGCGCCCTGTGGCGCGAGGTCTTCGGCGAGCCGCCGCCCATCCGGGCCGACGGCTCGGCCCTGCTGGACGTGATCACCAAAGGGCTGCCGGAAAAGCCCTACGATCGTCTCGCCTCGCCCTACCTGCGGCCCTCGCAGATCGCACGGCCGAAGTCCCCGCAGGGCACGCAGGCCTGACGGAAGCTACTTTTTGGGGGATTCCTCGGGCGCTTCGTCGTCGGGCATGTGCTTCATCATCAACGGCGCCTGGCTCATGGCGAAGATGAAGATCAGGATCGCCGTGCCGGGGAACTTGTAGAGCGCCCAAACCCGCGTCGACTGGGTGCGCCAGATCACCTCGTTGGCGGCGGCCAGCGCCAGGAAGAGGAGCGCGTAGCGCAGGGTCAGCGTGCGGACCACCGGGTCCGGCAGGTGGAAGGCGTCGCCCATCAGCGCCTTCAGCGGGTTCTTGCCGCGAAGCGCGCCGGTCAAGAGGAAGAGTCCGAAGCCCGCATCCAGGATGGTGAGCTTCATCTTGATGATGGCCTCGTTATGGAAGACGAGGGTCGCGCCGCCGAAGATCACGCCGAAGATGGCGGTGACCAGCGGCATGGGCGCGAGCCGCCGCTCGAAGCCGAAGCCCACAAGAAGGGCCGCGATCGAGCCCGCCACCACCGCCCAGCTCGCGGTGATCGCATTGCCGGTGATCGCGATGACGGCCAGGAAGGCGACGAGGCCGGCGTAATCGACGAACAGGCGCACCCAGCGCCCGGCCTTGGGACTCATTGAACGGACTCCGGGAGGCCGACGAGGGAGCGGGCGAAGGCGTGCGGCTCGAACGGCTGCAGGTCGTCGATCTGCTCGCCCACGCCGATCAGCTTTATGGGGCTGTCCGAAGCCTGCGCCACCGGCACCAGCACCCCTCCGCGGGCGGTGCCGTCGAGCTTGGTCATCACAATGCCGGAGACGCCGATCTGGTTGCCGAAGATGTTCTCCTGGGCGAGCGCGTTGCGCCCGACCGTAGCGTCGAGGACCAGCAGGGTCTCGTGGGGGGCCTCCGGCTCCAGGCGCTTGATGACCCGGATGATCTTCAGGAGCTCGTCCATCAGCCCCTGCTTGTTCTGCAGGCGGCCGGCGGTGTCGATCAGCACGACATCGTAGCCCTGCGCCTTGGCCTTCTCGACGGCGTCGAAGGCGAGCCCCGCGGCGTCGGAGCCCGTCGGCCGGCTCATGAAGTCGGCCTTGGCGCGGTCGGCCCAGACCTTCAGCTGCTCGACCGCGGCGGCGCGGAAGGTGTCGCCGGCCACCACCAGCACCCTGGCGCCGCGAGAGGTCAGGTCGGCGGCGATCTTGCCGAGCGTCGTCGTCTTGCCCGAGCCGTTCACGCCGATGAACAGGACGACGTAGGGCCGAGGCCCCGACAGCGGGTCGAAGCGGCCGACGCGCGAGGCGAGCTCGTCACCGATCGCCTGCGCCAGCGCCCGCTTGATCTCGGTCTCGTCGACATCCTGGCCGAACTTCTCGGCGGCGAAACGCTCGGCGATGCGGGCGGCGGAGTGCGGGCCGAGGTCGGCCTCGATCAGCATCTCCTCCAGCTCGTCGAGCCGTTCCCGGCTGAGGGGCTCCTTGACCGTGAAGACCTGGGCGATCTGGTCGCCCATCTGCTTCGAGGATCGGGACAGCCCCGCCGTCAGGCGCTGGAACCAGCCCTTCTTGGGTTCGCTCATGGGCCGCCTTCTAGCGATGGGCTTGCCCCCCGTCACGCCTCACCGCACCTTCGCAACCCATGACCGCGCTCGCCGACGCCCTTTCCGCCCTGGACTACGCCGCCGTCGCCGTGTTCGGGGCGACCGGCGCGCTGGCCGCGGCGCGCCGCAAGCACGACATCGTCACCTTCGGATTCTTCGCAGCCGTCACCGGCGTCGGCGGCGGAACCCTTCGCGACCTGCTGATCGGGGCGCCGGTGTTCTGGGTGGGACGGCCGACCTATCTCGCGGTGACGCTGGCCGCCGCGATCGCCGTGTGGATCTTCGGCTGGGGCCGCTGGCGCGAGCGGATCCTGACCTGGCTCGATGCGCTGGGGATGGCCGCCTACGCGATCGTCGGAACACTCAAGGCGCTGTCGTTCGGCGTGCCGCCATTCTCCGCGATCGTCATGGGCGTGCTCACCTCCACCTTCGGCGGCATCATCCGCGACGTGCTGGCGGAGGAACCGTCGGTGCTGCTCAAGCGCGAGATCTACGTCAGCGCCGCCCTGGTGGGCGCCACCGCCTTCGTGGGCCTCAGGCTCGCGGACCTGGCCATCCTGCCCGCCAGCCTAGCCGGCGCGGCGCTCGCCTTCGCCACGCGCGCGGGGGCGATCATCTTCAGGTGGAGCCTGCCAGGCTTCCCGGGCCGGGCCCCGCAGCAGGGCCCAAACTGATCCCTATTCCGCAGCTTCCAGCACGGCGGCCGTGGCGAGCGCCCGCTTGCCGTCGTGGCCGTGGACCGTCAGGGCCGCAATCTCGCCCGTCGCGCCCGGCCCCTCGAACGCGATTTCCGTAAAGTCCTCGGCGCGGGCGAGGCCTGGCCGCTCGACGAGTCCCATCAGCGTGCGCCCGACCTGGGCTGAGAGATGCCGCGCGAGGCCCGCCTCACCCGCCTGGCGCAGGCGCGCGGCGCGGGCCTTCACCTGACCCCGCGGAACCGGCGGCATGCGCGCGGCCGGCGTGCCGGGGCGCGGCGAGAATGGGAAGACGTGCAGGAAGGAAAGCCCCGCCTCTTCGACGAGGCTGAGCGTGTTCTCGAACATCGCCTCGGTCTCGGTCGGGAAGCCTGCGATCAGGTCGGCGCCGAAGGCGACGTCGGGGCGCGCGGCCCGCACGTCGGCGATCAGCTTCAGGGCGTCGGCCCTGAGATGCCGGCGCTTCATCCGCTTCAGGATCATGTCGTCGCCCGCCTGCAAGGACAGGTGGAGGTAGGGCATCAGCCGCGGCTCGTCCGCGAACAGGCGCAGCAGGTCCGGATCGATCTCGGCGGCGTCGATGGAGGAGAGCCTGAGCCTGGGCAACTCGGGGACCAGCTTCAGAATGCGCGCCGTGAGCTGGCCGAGGCTCGGCTCGCCCGGCAGGTCCGCGCCCCAGCTCGTGATGTCGACGCCGGTCAGCACCACCTCGCGGTAACCCTGGGCGGCGAGCTTCCTGACCTGGTCGACCACCTCGCCGGCGGGCGCCGAGCGGGAGTTCCCGCGCCCGTACGGGATGATGCAGAAGGTGCAGCGGTGGTCGCAGCCGTTCTGCACCTCGACATAGGCCCTGGCGCGGTCCTTCAGGCCCCCAAGGTCTTTGGCGATCAGGCGCCCGGCGGTCTCTCGCACGCTCATGATGTCGTTGACGCGGACGCGGCCGAGGTCCGGCTGCGGCGCGTAGGCGCCGGCCGCGGCCTTCTCCGCATTGCCGAGCACGAGGTCCACCTCGGCCATGCCCGCGAAGGCCCCCGGGTCGATCTGCGCCGCGCAGCCGGTGACGATCAGCATCGCGCCCGGCCGCTCGCGCCTGGCCTTGCGGATCGCCTGGCGGGCCTGGCGCACGGCCTCGTTCGTCACGGCGCAGGTGTTGAAGACGACGGCGTCGGAGAGCCCGTCCTCGGCCGCCCGGGCGCGGATGACCTCGCTCTCGTAGGCGTTCAGGCGGCAGCCGAACGTGACGATGTCCACATCCTTCGTCACGGCAGCTCCCCCGCGAAGTCCACGGCCGCGGGGCCGGTCATGATCACGTGGCCATCGGCGCGCCACTCGATCAGCAGTTCGCCCCCGTCCAGCTCGACCGTGGCGGTGCGGTCGGCGAGGTCGCGCCGCGCCGCCGCGACGAGGGCCGCGCAGGCGCCCGTGCCGCAGGCCTTGGTCAGACCCGCGCCGCGCTCCCAGACCCGAAGGTGGATACGATGGCGATCGATGATCTGCGCAAAGCCCACATTGACGTGCCGGGGGAACAACGGATGCCGTTCAATCGCGGGCCCGGCCTCGGTGACGGGAGTCTCGGCCAGGTTGGTGACGAAGAACACCACGTGCGGATTGCCCATGGAGACGCAGCCGGGCGGCGCGCCGAGCTGAGGGTGCGCATAGAGCACCACCTCAAGCGCCTGGGTGTCGTGCGGCTCCGAGAGCGGGATCTCCTGCCAGTCGAGCCCGGGCTCGCCCATGTCGACGCTGACCAGCCGCTCGCCGGCCCGCTGGGCGAAAAGCTTGCCGGCCCTGGTCTCGATGACCGCCTCGTCCTTGCCGGTCGACTGCATGAGGAGCCAACCCACGCAGCGCGTGCCGTTGCCGCAGGCGGAGACCTCCTCGCCGTCTGAGTTCCAGAACCGCACCCGGGCGTCGACGCCGGGACCCGGCTCGATGGCGATCAGTTGATCGCAGCCCACGCCGGTCGTGCGGTCGGCGATGGCGCGCACCTCCGCCGCCGTCGGTGCGAACGGCTGGGTGCGGGCCTCGACCACGACGAAGTCGTTGCCGAGCCCGTTCATCTTCAGGAACGGACGGCTCATGCGCGGCGACATATAGGCGAGAACCGGCCCCAGATCACGCAGGGAGGAGACAAGGCCGCCCCGGCGCCGCTAGAAGCATCGCCATGAGATCGTTCGTCTGCGCCCTGGCCGCGTTCGCCTGCCTCGCCCCCGCCGCCCTCGCCAAGCCCGCCGCGCACCCGTCGCCCGCGGCGAGCGCCAAGAGCTCCGCCGACCCGTTCCGCTGGCTCGAGAACATCGACTCGCCCCGCTCGATGGCCTGGGTGAAGCAGCAGAACGCGCTCACCGCCAAGCGGCTGAAGAGCGATCCGCGCTACAAGGTGTTCTACGACGAGGCGCTGGCCATCTTCACGGCCCAGGACCGGATCCCGACCCCCAGGTTCCGCGCCGGCGGGATCGACAACTTCTGGCAGGACGGTCAGCACGCCCACGGGATCTGGCGCCACACGAGCCTGGAGAGCTACCGCACGGCCGATCCGCAGTGGGAGACCCTGCTGGACCTGGATGCGCTCTCCAAGACCGAGGGCAAGAACTGGATCTGGAAGGGCGCGACCTGCCTGCGTCCGGAAGAACGCGACTGCCTGGTGCGGCTGTCGAACGGCGGTTCCGACGCGGTCGAAGTCCGCGAGTTCGACACCCAGACCAAGTCCTTCGTCGAGGGCGGTTTCCACTTCCCGACCGGAAAGCAGCAGTTCTCCTGGCTGGACCACGACACCCTGATCGGCGGACGTGAATGGAAGCCGGGCGAGGTCACGACCTCGGGCTACGCCTACGTCATCAAGATCGTGAAGCGCGGCGCGGCGCCCCGCGAGGTGTTCCGCGGCAAGCCGACCGACGTCTCCGCCGACGCCATCGTGCTCCGCGGCGCGCAAGGTCATCCGGACGGCATCGTCATCCGCCGGGGGATCACCTTCTACGAAAGCCAGTACAGCCTGGTGACCGACCACGGGCTGGCTCGCATCCCGCTGCCGCGCAAGGCCGACTTCCAGGCCTATGTCGACGGCCAGCTGGTGTTCGCACTCAAGCAGCGGTGGGGCGGCTTCCACGAAGGCGCGCTGATCGCCTACGACCTGGCCTCGCTGAAATCGGACGCCGCGCACGCCAGGGCCGAGCTGGTGTTCATGCCCGGGCCGCGCCAGGCGATCCAGGACGTCACGTCCACCAAGGACCGCCTGGTCGTCGACCTGCTGGACGACGTGAAGGGCCGCATCGACATCTACGCCCACGATGGTGGCCGCTGGACCGCCCACCGACTCGATCTGCCCAAGGACGACAACATCGACCTGGTGGACGCCTCGCAGGAAACGGACCGGCTGTTCGTCGACGTCGAGGGCTTCCTGGATCCGACCTCGCTGTGGCTGGCCGACACGGCCTCCGACGAGGTCGCCAAGGTGAAGCAGCTGCCGCCCAAGTTCGACGCTTCCAGGGACGTCGTCGAGCAACACTGGGCGACCTCGACCGACGGGACCAAGATCCCCTACTTCCTCGTTCGGCCGAAGGACATGAGGTACGACGGCTCGACGCCGACGATCATGTACGGCTACGGCGGCTTCGAGCTGGCCAAGCCGCCGATCTACCTGCCGGAGATGGGCAAGATCTGGCTGGAGCGCGGCGGCGCCTACGTGATCGCCAACATCCGCGGCGGCGGCGAGTTCGGGCCGAAGTGGCACCAGGCGGCGCTGCGCGAGCACCGTCAACGCAGCTTCGACGACTTCGCCTCGGTCGCCCGCGACCTTTTCAAGCGCAAGATCACCTCGCCCCGCCACCTCGGCATCTATGGCCGCTCCAACGGCGGGGTGCTGATGAGCGTCTCCATGACCCAGCATCCCGAGCTCTGGAACGCGGTGGTGATAGAGAGCCCGCTGATCGACATGCTGCGCTACAACCACCTGCCGCCGGGGGCGTCCTGGGTCGGCGAGTACGGCGATCCGGACAACCCCAAGGACCGGGCTTTCATCGCGAAGTACTCGGCCTACCAGAACGTGCGGCCCGGCATGCATTACCCGGAGCCCTACATCACCACGAACACGCGCGACGATCGGGTGCATCCGGGGCATGCGCGCAAGTTCGCCGCCAAGCTCGAGTCGATGGGCTATCCGGTGCTCTATTACGAGAACACCTTCGGCGGGCACGCCAACGACGCCGACCCGCAGCTCAACGCCCGCCGCTGGGCCAGGCACTACACATACCTGGCCGAGAAGCTGATGGACTGAAGCAGAATTCCCCTCTCCCCCGCGAAATGAGGGGGAGAGACGGGGTTCAGCTCCGCTCGATCGCCGAGGCGGTGTCGTCGAGGATGGCCACGATGCGGTCGATCTCCTCGGGCGTGATGGGCCGGCGCGCGAGGCGCGTCTGCAGGGCCATGCCGAGGTTGGTCATCGCGCGCGCGATGCGCGGGCGGCTGGATTCCGAGCTCTCCGCCACCTCCGCCATGCGGGCGAAGATCGCGTCCACGTGGGCGCGTCCCTCCTCCAGCACTCTGCGGCCAGCGTCGGTGGGCTCGTAGAGCTTGCGGCCGACCTCGCCGCCCGCCTGGCTCACCAGGCCCTCATCCTCCAGCAGCGACAGCGTCGGATAGATGACGCCGGCGCTCGGCCGGTAGGCCCCGCCAGTGCGATCCTCCAGCTCCTTGATCAATTCGTAGCCGTGGCGCGGCTGTTCGGCGATCAGGGCGAGCACCACGTAGCGCAGGTCCCCGTGTTCGAGGAGCCGTCCGAGCCGGCGGCCCCGCATGCGGCCGCGCGCATGGCGTTCCCAGTGATGGCGCATGGGCTCCTCATAGCGCGCCCGATGGTGATGATGAAACATGTGTTCGCTCCTATCTAGATATATCGATATGGCAGATATATCGAAAGCATGTCGGAGCGCAAGTGTTTCGATATGTCGGAATTCGCTCTCTCATCGCGAGGAGAGCGGCGCTCGCCTAGCGCAGCGTCTCGGCCAGGAGTCGGCCCTCGGCGGCGCGGCTGGATCCGGCGCGCCAGGCCACCACGATCTCGCGGCTGGCATGGTCTGCGGCGATGGGGCGGACGGCCACGGGGGCCGCATCCGTAAGGCCGGCCTCGATGGCCATGGCCGGCAGGAAGCTGACGCCCAGCCCCGAGCCCACCATCTGGACCAGCGTCGGCAGCGAGGTCGCAGCGAACACCTCCTCGCCCGGCGCGGCCTTGGGCGGCCGCAGCCCGCAGGCGGCGAGCCCATGCTCGCGCAGACAATGGCCGTCCTCGAGCAGGATCAGCCCTTCGCGCTCCAGCGCCTCCGGTTCGGCCATCTTCTTTCCGGCCAGCGGATGGTTCGCCGGCAGGGCGGCGAGCAGTTCGTCGTCGGCGACGTGCGCGTACTGCAGGCCCGAGAGGTCGTAGGGCAGCGCGATCAGCGCCGCATCGAGCTGACCGGCCTTGAGGGCTGCGATCAGGCGGTGCGTCAGATCCTCGCGCAGGAACAGGCGCAGCTTCGGGAAACGCTCGCGCAGCAAGGGCAGGGCGCGGGGCAGGAGGAACGGCGCGACGGTCGGGATGACGCCCAACCGGAAGCGGCCGGTGAGCGGCTGGGAGGCGTTCTTCGCCGTTTCCACCAGTTCCTCGGCCTCGTTGAGGATGGTCCGCGCCCGCCGCAGCGCCTCCTCGCCGACGGGAGTCAGGATGACGCCGGCGCGCGCACGCTCGACCACCGAAGCCCCGAGGCAGCGCTCCAGTTCCTGGATGCCGGCCGAGAGCGTGGGCTGGGTGACATGGGCGGCGTCAGCGGCGCGGCCGAAGCTGCCGTGCTCGACGAGGAGCTTGAGGTACTGGAGCTGGCGGAGCGTCGGAAGCATGGCGCTAAGATAGGATTTCTCAATCCCGCTTCCAGCCGAAATCGAGTGACTTTATGACGGCCAGCGTTCGCTATTCCGGCTTGCCGGTTTCGACGTACTTCTTGAGACGCCCGAGCTGTTCGCCGAGCACCTTGTCCACC
>JAGWSE010000053.1 GCA_028869395.1 Alphaproteobacteria bacterium
CGGCATCGTCGCGTTCCGGTCGGCTACGGGCCCGACGACGCCCATAAGCCTGACCGTGGGCGAACAGCTCACCCACCGCGACGGGCAAACGGACGACCGGGTCGCCCGGGTGGATCCCAATCCCGCCTTCGGGTGGACGGTCGAACAGCTCGTCTATCACGACCGCCCACTTTCCGAGGTCGCCACCGACCTCAGCCGCCGCTTCGGGACGCGCATTCGCCCCGCGGATGCCGCAACGGGGCGGATCCGATTCACCGGCGTTCTGGTGACGGACGATGAGGGTGCGGTGCTTCGTCGCCTGGAGGCGTTCTCCGGGGTTACTGCGGAGCGCACGACCCGCGGTGTCGTGCTAAGGTCTCACGAACCAAATCGCTGAACGGTCTCGCTGTGGTCTCTGCATTCGAGCTCTCGACGCCAATCGGCCGTCGGCGGACGTATCTCGACTTTGTCTGGAACGATCACGCCTATCTGCGGCTGGCATTCCAGAACGCCCATTGGATATCCGACGAACTGGTCCGAACGAACCAGCCCTGGCCTCACCAGCTCGCCGCGTGGAAAGCCAGGGGAGTTCGCACTATAATCAACCTGCGTGGCGGTTCGGGCGCAAGTTCACAGGTGATCGAGGAAGACGCCTGTCGCCGGCTGGGGTTGAAGCTCATTACCTTCCGCGCGAGCTCCCGCGAGCCGCCGAGCGTGGACCAAGTTCTGCGCGCGAAGGCGCTCTTCGAAAGCATCGCCTATCCCGCGCTGATGCACTGCAAGTCGGGCGCGGACCGGTCTGGGGTGATGAGTGTCCTTTACATGCACCTGCGCCAGGGAAAGCCCATCCGCGAGGCAATCCGCCAGCTCCACCTTCGTTTTCTTCACTGGCCAGGCGGCCGGACCGGCGTGCTCCGCTTCACCTTCGACACTTATCTGCGCGAGGCCGAGCCGCGGGGCATGTCCTTCCTCGAGTGGGTCCAGAGCCCAGACTACGAGCCCGCGCGCATCCAGGCGGCGTATAGCAGTGCGCGGCGTGGCCCGGCTCTGGACCGCGTTTTCGGTCGAGAATGACGTGTGCAAATCCAGTCAGCTACTGAGGCGGTTCGAGACTCGCGCCGTCATATCTGCCGAGGGAACAGGGGCGGCTTCGTGGGAGCAGGTTGCATGGCCGGTCTGAACTGGGATGCGCTAGAAGCGGCGCCTCTGCACAAGGATCCGTTCGATTACATCCATGTGCCGCAGGCCCTGGACCCCCAGATCATCGGCCGGATCCCTGAAGAGTTCCCGGACATAGAAGCGGCCGGCTCATTCTCGTTGGCGGATGCGCCGCCCGGACCGGTGCTGAACGGGATCATCGCCCAGCTCCAATCAGACCGCTTCCGCCGGCTGATGGCGGACAAGTTCGGCATCGATCTTTCGCGCCGCGCCACGACCGTGACGATCCGAGGCCAGTGCGGCAAGCGCGACGGCTTCATCCATACGGATTCGAAATCAAAGATCCTGTCGCTCCTGCTCTATCTCAACGATGGCTGGACAGGGGGCGAAGGGCAGCTTCGCCTCTTGCGCGGCGAGCACAACCTTGAGGACTACGCGGCCGAGATCCCGGCCTCTATGGGTTCGCTCGTGGTATTCCGCCGCTCGGACGCCTCCTGGCATGGCCACACGTCCTTCATCGGCCGTCGCCGGGTTCTTCAGTTCAATTATGTCCGCACGGATTACACGACCATCGTCAGCATGGTTCGTCACCGGTTGTCGGCGCTGGTCAAGCCACGCATCGCTGCCTGAGCGGCGACCCGTTTGTGCAATGGGTTGCGGGAGCGCGAACGCCGCCGGGAGGTCGGTGGGCTTCTGGCGTGACCCGCCTTGCGTGGTCAACTCAGTCGGCAGCGAGCGACCGCCAGCCGACGGCGTGCACGCGTCCGCGGCCTAGGGCGCCGGCCAGTGGGGGGCGGGCAAACAGGCCTGCGAAGGCAGCGTCGCGCACGTTCAAGCCGCCTGTATAGGCGCCGAACGCCGGCAGGACGATCCGCTCGCCGTCTGTGACGAAGCAGCGCCGACGAACCGCGCCACGAGCGCTGCGAACCTTGGCGGCCGGGTGCAGGTGACCGGCCGCCTCGGCGGGCGAGAGGCCCGCGCGCGGCTCATGGCGCAAGGTCAAGCCCTGAATGGCGAGCTCCTCGGCTCGTTCGCCCGGCAACGCCCGCGGCCCGTCCCGGTCGTGGTTGCCCACCACCCAGATCAGGGATCGGTCCTTCGCGAGCGTCCGCAGCGCATGAACGTCATTGTCGGCGAGGCGATCCTCGGAGCGGCGATCATGGAAGGTATCGCCAAGCAGGACGACAATCCTCGGCGACAGCACGTCGACCTCGGCTTTCAGCCGAGCCAGCGTCTCGCGCGTATCGTAGGGCGGCAGCAACTGTCCACGAGCGGCGTATGACGAGCCCTTTTCAAGGTGCAGATCGGCGACGATCAGTGCGCGCTCGGCCTGCAGCCAAAGGGCGCCGGAAGCGCGAAGGATCACCTCGGCGCCCGCGAGCCCCAAATGCAGGGACCCGCACGGCGCGGTCGTGAACTCGTAAGCGGCGTTCAACTCAAGGTCTCGTCAACTCAGGGCCTCGGCGATCAGGTCTTCCTCAGCCTCGTGCAGGATGATCTCGCCTGCATGGCCGGGAGAGCGCTCCTTTCCGATCTCGAGCAGGATCGGCACGGAGAAGGGCGACAGGTGGTCCAGGCGGGCATGCCGGATCCGGCCCCGGATGCGCGCCAACATCTGCCCAAGGCGCGCCACGTCGATGAGGCCGGTCGCCGCATCTGCACGGGCGCAGCGCAACAACAGGTGATCTGGCTCATGCCGGCGCAGGACGTCGTAGATGAGGTCGGTCGAGAAGGTGATCTGTCGGCCGGTCTTCTGCTTATCGCCGGGAAAGCGGCGCTCGATCAGGCCGGCGATGATCGCACAGCCCTTGAACGCCCGCTTCATCATGAAGCTCTCGGCGAGCCAGGCCTCCAGGTCATCGCCCAGCATGTCCTCGTTGAAGAGGTCGTCGAAGTCGAGGCCGTCCAGCGGGTTCAGCGCCCAGACCGCCAGCGCATAGTCGTTGCAGACGAAGCCCAGGGGCGCCGCGCCGACGCGTTCAAGCCGCCTCGTCAGCAGCATGGCGAGCGTGGTGTGGGCGAGCCTTCCCTCGAACGAGTAGCAGACCATGAAGTGGCGCCTCCCGCGCGGGAAGGTTTCCAGCAGCATCTCGTCCTCGGCGGGGATCAGCGAGCGGTCGCGCTGCACCTCCAGCCATTCGCGCACGTCCGCGGGCAGCACCTTCCAGTGGTCCTGGTCGGTCATCAGCTGGCGCACGCGCTTGGCCAGGTAGGTGGACAGCGCGAACTTCGAGCCGCCCCAGGAGGGCATCTTGGGATCCTTTGCTCCGCCGGGCCGGACCAGAACGTCGAGGTTTGTGATGCCGACGAGCTCCCACACCTGGCCTGCGAAGACGAATGTGTCGCCGGGATCGAGCATCTCCAGCATGCCCTCCTCGATTTCGCCGATCTTGCGTCCGACGGCGCCCCTTCGGCCCGCGATCCGCACCGCCAGCATGGCCGGTGAGACGATGGCGCCGACGTTCAGCCGGTGGCGCTGGGCCGTCTCCAGGTTGCGCACCTTCCAGAGGCCCTCCGGCGTCTTCACGATCCGCCGAAATCGGTCGTAGGTCTTGAGCGCATAGCCGCCTGTCGAGACGAAATCGACGACTTGTTCGAAGTCCTCCCATGCGAGGCCGGTGTATGGGCCCGCCGTCCTGACCTCGTCGTAGAGCTTCAGCATGTCGAACGGGTCGGAGCAGGCGCAGCCCATGATGTGCTGCGCTAGCACGTCGAGCGCCCCCTCCCGGGGCGGATCTCCATCCAGGTGGTTGGCCGCGATCGCCTCGCGCGCCGCCTGGCACTCCAACATCTCGAAACGGTTGGCGGGGACGAACAGGGCCCGGCTCGGCTCGTCCAGGCGGTGGTTCGCGCGCCCGATCCGCTGCACCATCCGCGCTGCGCCCTTCGGCGAGGCGAGCTGGATGACGAGGTCCACGTCGCCCCAGTCGATGCCGAGGTCGAGCGTCGAGGTGCAGACCACGGCCCGGAGCGCCCCTCGGGACATCGCCGCCTCAACCTTGCGCCTCTGCTCGGCCGCGAGGCTGCCGTGGTGCAGGGCGATTGGCAGGGCGTCCTCGTTCAGACGCCACAGCTCCTGGAACGCGAACTCGGCCTGAAAGCGGGTATTCACAAAGACCAGCGCCGTCCTGGAGCGCTTGATCGCCTCGTAGACCTCCGCCATGGCGTGCTGGGCGGTATGCCCCGCCCATGGCACCCGGCCCTCCGACAGCAGCAGGTCCACGATTGGCGGCGCGCCCGCCGGCCCGCGGACGAGGTCGACGGCCGCCGGTCCTGCCGGCCCCGCCATCCAGCGCTTGATCACCTGCGGATCGTCCACCGTCGCCGAAAGCCCAACCCGGCGAAGGCTCGGCGCAAACGTGGAGAGCCGCGCAAGGTCCAACGCCAGGAGGTCGCCGCGTTTGGAGGCGTGCAGCGTGTGGATCTCGTCAAGGATCACGCAGGTCAGGCCTTCGAAGAGGCCGCGCGCCCCTTCCCACGCGCAGAGTAGGGCGAGCTGCTCGGGCGTGGTGAGGAGGATCTCGGGCGGCTTGACCCGTTGCCGTTGGCGGCGCGAGAGGCCGGTGTCGCCGGTGCGGCTCTCCGCCGTGATGGGCAGGCCCATCTCCAGAATCGGCGCGCCCAGGTTCCGCTCTACGTCCACCGCCAACGCCTTCAGCGGCGAGATGTAGAGGGTATGTATGCCTCTTGGCGCATTCGCCGGGCCCCGCTCGGAAAGCTCGACCAATGAGGGCAGGAACCCAGCCAGCGTCTTTCCGCCGCCCGTGGGCGCGATAAGCAGCGCGTCGCGGCCGGCTCTGGCCTTGTCCACCATCTCGAGCTGGTGGGTGCGTGGTCGCCAGCCGCGACCTTCGAACCACGCCTGGAAGCGCGGGGGAAGCAGCTTGGAAAGTTGGGCGCCCGCGTCGGCCATGCCTAAAGCCTATAACATGTTCCCGTTCCGTTTCGACCGCGGCGCCTGGTGCTGTCCTAACTAGGACACTGGAGCCACGGAACTAGGACACCGACGCTCCGCGAGCTTTTTGCGTTGCAACAAAGCCACGCCACTGGAACCGGGCCTTAACTATCACCATTATAGGCTTGCCTAAGTGGCGGCTATCGCCATTATAGGTGGAATGACGGATAAGCCGCCGCGCCGCAATGTCGTATCGATGCCGATTGGGGCCGTCTTGGGCCCCATGATGGCAAAGATCAGGGAGTTGGCGGCGGACTCCGCCAAGGTGTTCTTCTCGCCCCATGCTCAAGAGCAGATGGCGAAGCGGGGCATCACGGACGCGGAAGTGATCCGCGGCCTGAAGCTTGGTGAGATTTCGGGCCTGCCTTGGCATGAGCCCGAGATCGGCGGGCGTGCCTGCAAGGTCGTTTTTCGACCGCGCGGGTCTCGGGCGATCGGAGTGGTGACTGTGGTTTTGGAAATCGAGGAGTTGGTTCTGAAGACGGTGGAATGGGAGGACGGGCGATGAACGATCCAGTGTGCATGACGCATGACGGCTCGCCCGAGCGCGACGAGCTGTTGCACTACACGGCCTGCGGGCTGGACAACGTCTATCTGGCGAGCGGGTACCAGGTGCGCGAGATCGGAGGAGAGCGTTATATCTCTGTCCGCGATGTAGAAGATCTGCATGAAGCAATCGCATTGTTTTTGGCCCGGAAACGCAAGGTGCTGAGCGGGAAAGAAGTTAGATTTATCCGTAAATACTTAGGTTTGACGCAACGAGAGCTCGGTGCGTGGTTGAAAGTCTCTGACCAATCTATCGCGCGCTATGAAAAAGATCAGACCGTGCTGGACGGCGCGGCCGACACGCTCTTGCGGCTACTTGTAGCTGCCAAAGCGGAAGAGAGCATCGATGTGCGGGCAGAACTTGAGCGCATTCAGGAGTCGGATGATGCATCAGATGCCGACCTGACGTTTGAGCGCGCCGACGACGAATGGCGGGCCGCAGCCTGACCGTTTGTCAGGCGAGCGATTCAGGGCCTCCGGTTAGCGCCGGGGGCCCTTTCTCGTTTAGGTCAAGCAACGGCTGAGTAGTGGACGATCTCACCCGTCAGCGCTGCGGCCACCAGCTCGCGGATCGACCACACGTGGTCCGTCACGCCGAGCTGCATCGCGGGCGTGATCCGCAGGGCTTCATGGACGCGGCACAGGTTGTAATGGCTGACGTAGAGGCCACGGCCGCCATATGGTTCTCCAGCTTCTTGCTGAAGCCGTTGGTCAACCGCGTGAACCGGCGCTGCGCCATCCGCAAGCTAAGGTTCTGCCGTTCGACAAACGACGTGCTCAGGTGCGTCGGGTGGCCGATCATGGCCCGTTTCGTTACCGATACTACCTCGGCAGGCGAGTAGCGCCGGGCGGTGTAGCGCGACGATCTGGATGGAGGGCCGTCACTCTCTATCGCCGCAGCTTGGTCGAAGACCTGATCAAAAAGCTGGAGGCGCTGAAGGCCTTCCTGCCGGACGGTGACGGCGCGGACGGAGAGCAAGAGGGCGCATAATCCTGGCCGGGAACGTC
Organism: Alphaproteobacteria bacterium; assembly: GCA_028869395.1. GTDB lineage: Bacteria > Pseudomonadota > Alphaproteobacteria > Caulobacterales > Caulobacteraceae > Phenylobacterium. The sequence continues at coordinate 6,647 of JAGWSE010000053.1, forward strand.
GCGCTTCGATCCGCGAATTAGGACACCCGGCCACTCAGCTTAGGACACCTGCGTCCAACTTAGGACAGCACCCGGCACCCTCGATTGCTTACCGCGTAAATTCATGCAAGGTGCGGCCGCTCATCAGGGGAGGCGCACATGAACCCGACCGCGGAATTCGACGTCATCGTCTACGGCGCAAGCGGCTACACCGGCCGGCTCGTGGCCGAGCATTTGGTCCGTCGATACGGCTCGGGCGGAGATGTGAAATGGGCGATGGCCGGGCGCAGCGCCGCCAAGCTCGCCGAGGTCCGCGACGAGATCGGCGCGCCGAAGGACACCCCCCTCATCGCGGCCGACGCCACCGATCCGGCGAGGCTCGAGGCCATGGTCCGTCGCGCCAAGGCGGTGGTCACGACGGTCGGCCCCTACCAGCTCTATGGCGACGCCCTCATCGCGGCCTGCGCGACGGCCGGTACGGATTATCTCGACCTCACGGGCGAACCCAACTGGATGGCTCGTACGATCGCGGCCCACCACGAGACGGCCAGGAAAAGCGGCGCGCGGCTCTGCCATTCCTGCGGCTTCGACTCCATCCCATTCGAACTCGGCGTGCTCTTCTGCCAGGAGACGGCAAAGAAGGAGCTCGGCCATCCGGTCCCGCGGGTTAAGGGTCGCGTCCGCGCGATAAAGGGCGGGCTCTCGGGCGGCACGGCGGCTTCCGGCGCGGCGACCATGGCTGCGGTGCGGGCCGATGCGGCCGTCATGGGCGTCCTGATGAATCCGTTCGCTCTCACGCCCGGGTTCCAGGGGCCGGAGCAGCCCGCGGCCGACCAGCCGCAGCACGACGCCGACCTTGGCGCCGACGTCGGCCCATTCATGATGGCGATGATCAACACGAAGAACGTGCATCGCTCGAACTACCTGATGGGCCATCCCTACGGGCGCGACTTCCGCTACGACGAGATGAGCGTGCTCATGCCCGGCGCACCGACCGAGTTCACCGGCCTGGGCGAGGGTGGCCCGAAGCCCGGCGAAGGTCCTTCAGAAGAAGAACGCGAAGCCGGCTTCTTCGACGTCCTTTTCATCGGAATAGACGAGGGCGGCCGTCAGGTCCGCGTATCCGTCAAGGGCGACAAGGACCCCGGATACGGTTCAACATCCAAGATGATGGCGGAAGCCGCGATCTGCCTCGTGAAGGAATGTCCCGCGACGCCGGGCGGCGTGTGGACCCCGGGCGCGGCCATGGGCATGGTTCTGGTCAAACGCCTGCAAGCCAATGCCGGCCTGACGTTCGCCGTCGAATAGAACCACGAAAAAGGGCGGCCTCACGGCCGCCCTTCAATGCATATCGCCCACTCGTCTAGCAGGCGTAGTGGCTGGTCACCAGGACCCGGCGGTGGATGTAAGGGTCCCAGGCCCAATGGCGTGTCTCGCAAACGCGGTAGCCGTCGTCGTCATCGTCGTAACCGTAGTAGGTCGGCCTGTAGGCGTAGCCGCGGTCGTAGCGGGGGTGGCTCGAGTCGGCCAGCGCGGCGCCGATCGCAAGGCCCGCGATGCCAGCGACGATGGCGGCGCCCCCGTTGTCGTGGTGGCGATCCCAGTCGCCGCGATAGCCATGGCCGTCGTGCCACTCGCGGGCCTCGGCCGTAGCAGGGATGGCGGCGGCCGCCACGGCCCCGCCGAACGTCAAAGCCGCCAGGCCGGCGGCGAGCAACTTACGCATGCGTACCTCCTTCTCACCGCCTCGCCCCCGGCGGGGCGGCGTTATCTCGAACTTGCCTGTGATGATTAACGCACAGCGCCTGAACCTCCGCTGAACGCGGCTTTCAGCTGGGGGCGCCCTTCAACCGTTGCGGAAAAGCGGAGGTTGGGTCTATCGCGACGGTACAAGGCGCAGGTGATTGGCGCCGAACGGTGGGGGAGACATATTATGGTTCGTTCGGCGCTCGCGGCGATCGCGGGCATTTCCGTGCTGGTGTTCAGCGCCTCGGCCTTCGCTCAGAACGCAACCGCCCGATCGGTTTCTCGAGACCGGTGGCCGAGCGCGCCTGCACGGCAGGCCACGATGCCCGACGAGCCTCACCAGTCGGGTTCCGTGATCGAGCGACGTTCCGAACGGGGCCGCGTCGCGGGCGAGCGCAAGATGTCGGACTACGACATCGCCACCGCGCCGATCGTCGAGCGCGCTGTGGTGACGCACCATACGGTCGCCACACCGCACGGAGTCATCTCCTACACAGCCACGGCTGGCACCCTGACGATCCGCGATGACGACGGCAAACCGATCGCCTCGATGTTCTACGTGGCTTACACGGTCGCGCCTCGGAAAGGGGAGGGCCAGCGCCCCATCACCTTCTTCTACAACGGCGGGCCCGGGTCGGCGTCGCTCTGGCTGCACATGGGATCCTTCGGCCCTGTGCGGGTGCGCGCGCCGAACGCGCAGGCGATCGGCCCCGCCCCGTTCCCCTTTGGGCCTAATCCAGACACGCTGCTGAACAGGACCGACGAGGTCTTCATCGACGCGATCGGCGCCGGCTACTCTCGTCCCCTTGGCGACACCAAGGGCGAGAAGTTCTGGGGCGTGGACGAGGATATCGACGCGTTCGCGCGCGGGATCAGCCGCTACGTGACGATCAACCATCGCTGGAACTCGCCGAAATTCCTGTTCGGAGAGAGCTATGGGACCACGCGGTCCGCCGGACTGGTCTACGCGCTCCAGCGCCAAGGGATGCAGTTCAACGGCGTCTTCCTACTTTCCTCGATCCTGAACTACGGAATCCGCAATCCGGGGTTCGATCACAGCTACGTCGCCTACCTCCCGAGCTATGCGACCGCGGCGGTCTACCATCACAAGATCCCACAGCCGGCGGATATGGCGGCGTTCCTGGGTCAGGTCCGTGCCTGGGCAGCCGGCCCCTATGAGCAAGCTTTGGAAAAGGGCGACGCCATTTCCGGCGGCGAACTCGATGCCGTTGCACGCCAGCTGAGCGCCTATACGGGAATTTCCGTTCAGTACCTGAAGCAGGTGAACCTCAGGCTTGATCTGTCACGCTTCCGCAAGGAGTTGCTGCGCGATCAGGGCCTCATCATCGGCCGGTACGATTCTCGCTATACCGGCACGGATGTCGACGCCGGCGGCGATGCGCCGGGATACGATCCGTCAGACGTCGCCATTTCGGGAGCGTTCACGGCGGCGATCCAGGATTATCTGGGCGAGGACCTCGGCTACCAAACAGACATGGTCTATCTGCCGTCAGGCCATGACATCATCCGGCATTGGGATTGGAAGCATAAGGGCCCCGGCGCGCACTTCCCCTCGCCCGTCGCCGATACTGCACAAGACCTTGCCGCCGCCATCCGCGAAAATCCGCGTCTTCAGGTATTCTCGCTGAACGGCCTCTACGACATGGCAACGCCATTCTTCGGCACTGAGTACGACCTGCATCACATGTGGCTCGACCCCTCGCTGCGGGGGAACGTCCACTTCGCCTACTACCCGTCCGGACACATGGTCTACCTGAACCCGGAGGCGTTCAAAATGCTGCGCGCCGACGTAGGTCGGTTCATGGATGAAGCGCTAGCGAAATAGGGGCGCGCATGCCAGGCTCAACTCTGAAGGCGGCGATTGCGGCGCTCGCCGCGACCCTCATCGGCTTCGGAGCGGCTCGCGCCGCCCCCAGGCCCGAACCCCACGACTTCATCATCAAGGGATTCCACTTTCAGTCCGGCGAAAGCCTCCGGGAGCTGAAGATCCACTACTACACCTTGGGCGCGCCGCGTCGGGACGCCGAGGGGCATATCATCAACGCCGTGTTGATCCTGCATGGCACGGGCGGCTCGGGACTACAGTTCATGCAGCCGCAGTTTGCAGATGTGCTCTTCAGGCCCGGCGGCGTGCTCGATCCTGCCAGGTACTTCATCGTCCTGCCCGACGACATCGGCCACGGCGGGTCGTCAAAGCCTTCTGACGGTATGCGCGCCCGCTTCCCGCACTACGACTATGCCGACATGGTCGGCGCCGAACACGCCCTGATGACCAACGCGCTCGGCGTCCGGAAGGTGCGGCTGGTGATGGGCACCTCGATGGGGTGCATGCATACCTTCATGTGGGCGGAAGCCTGGCCAGATGAGGTGCAGGCGGCGATGCCGCTCGCTTGTCTTCCCGTCGACATTGGCGGACGAAATCGGATCTGGCGGCAGATGGCCCTGGACGCGATCACCACTGATCCGGCCTGGCGTGGCGGCGACTACGAATCTGAACCGCTGCTGGGCCTGCGCCACGCGGAAGATATCCTGTTGATCGCCGGCTCCGCGCCACTTCCGATGCAGATCGCAATGCCCACCGGCGCGGGGGCGAAAGCCTGGTACGAGGCCACGGTCGCGGATCATCTGAAGGCGCTCGACGCCAACGACCTACTCTATGCGCTGGCCTCGTCGCGCGATTACGATCCGTCGAAGGGGCTGGAGAAGATCACGGCCGCGCTCACCTGGGTGAACTCCGGCGACGACTTCATCAATCCCCCGGAACTCGGCATCGCGCCGCAGATGGTCGGCCGCATACGCGAGGGTCGCTTCGTGCTGATCCCAGCCGGGCCCAACACCCACGGTCACAGCAGCCACACCTGGGCGGCGCTATGGCAGGACCAGCTCGCCGCGTTGCTGGCCCGCTCGGGCGACTGAGCGATGGTGGCCGCACCCCGCGAGGGACGCGGCCACCGAACGCACCGAACTACAGATCAGTACGGATAGTACCCGGACGCGTAGCCGTCCTGGTAGTCGTAGTAGGGCCGGCTGTCGTACCCGCGATAGCTTGAGTTATAGCCGTACTGGCCGGCGTAGGGACTCGCGTAGGTTCGCGCATAGCCGTGCCAGTGGCCGTCGCGGTCGTAGTAGCCGCCGTTGTAATAGGCGTAGCCGTCGCACTTGGTGCTGCTGCGGCCGATGTTGTTGCCGATCGCGGCGCCTGCGAGGCCGCCGATGATCGTACCGCCCGTGCGCCCGCCGCCGTGGGCGAGACTGTTGCCGAGCGCGGCGCCTGCGAGTCCGCCGATCACGGCGCCGGCCGTGCCGTGGTTGTGCTTTTGCTGTTCGCACGGATTGCGGGCGAACGACGGGGTTGCAATGGCCGTCGCCGCCAGGGCGGCGACAGCGACGCCGGTAATAGCGACGGTCTTCATGGCTTTTTCTCCAATCTCCTCGTTGTAGACCGCAAGCTCATCGGCGCGGCCTTGTAAGCGGACTAAACCCCCGAGGCCTGGAATGGTTCTCCTCTGCTCGCCGTTATGTCTTGTTCATCTTCCAGGGGGGCGAAGCTTGCTTCGCCGGCTCTATCTCGAGCGTCGGGAGGATTTGTGGAAGGGTCATCGTACGTAGCTTGCGCCGTTGATGTCGATGACCGCGCCCGTCATGGAGGCTGGCGCTTCGAGGGCGAGATAGGCCACCGCACTGGCCACCTCCTCGGGAGCCGCCACGCGGCCTAGCGGGATGTCGGCCAGGAGCTTGTCGCCGCCTCTGGAGGCAAGGTAGTCCTCGGCCATGCCCGTCATGACGAAGCCCGGGCAGACAGCAAAGGCGAGGATGCCCTCGGCCGCGTAACCGCGCGCGATGGATTTGGTCATGGCCACCATGCCAGCCTTCGAGGCAGCATAGTGCCAATGCGCGGGGCTATCTCCGCGATAGGCCGCCCGGCTGGCGACATTGACGATCCGACCCCCGCTTCCACGGGTGCGGAAATCCAGGACAGCGGCGCGGCAGATATCGGCCGCAGCCTGCAAGTTGATCTGCATGGTCCGGGACCACCCGGCATGCCAGTCCGCGAGCGAAGCCTCGACGCTGACGGGCTCGAAAACGCCGGCGTTGTTGATCACCACGTCGATGCGCCCGTCGAGATGGTCCAGCGCCTGCGCCCAGAGGCGATCGGCGGCGGCGGGGTCGGCGAGGTCGGCGGCCAGAACGTCGGCCCCCCCGGAGCGACCGTGGCCCGCGACCCGGGCGCCCTTGTCCTTCAGAGCCTCGAAGATGGCGGCGCCAATGCCGCGGGTGGATCCGGTGACGAGGACATGGGGCTGGGTCATGCCGCTCTCCTACCCAGCCGCGTGGCGAGCGGCTAGCGCTTGACGAGCGCCCCGGCGAATTCGATGACGCACATGGCGCCGTACTCCCGATGAGGCGCGCAGGCGACGCCGACGGCTCGGTAATGCGCCCCGAAGATGTTCTGCCGGTGCCCGCGGTCCGGCACGCCGGAGTCGACGATCAGCTGGCGCACGATGTCACGAGGGCTCTGGTAGCCGTACGAGATGTCCTCGCCTGAGAGGCCCGACCAGACGCCGTGCCTGTGAAGGCGGTCGGAGAGCGTGGCCCCGTCCGGGCTGACGTGTCCCACCTCGTGGGTTCGGCCCTGGGCCAGCGCATGGGCCCGGGCGGCCGCGTCGAGTCCTGCGCTTTCCTCCAGAGGTGGAAGAGGGCGCTGCCGCTCGAGGAAAGCCAAGGCGTGGGCAAGGGCGCCGACGTCTTCATTGCCGATTTCCGACAGACCTTCTGGACCACCGCGGAGGGCGGCGTGCTCCAGTTCGCGGCCGTATTGCGCTGGATGCATGCGGGCGAAGTTGATCTCGGCAAGCACCGCCTCGTTTCGTGTGGCGGCGGAGGTCGCGGTCGCGGCGAAAATCGGAATGGCCGCCGCAAGCGCCGCGGGCAGGACGCAAGGCCTTGGCATGAAAAACCGTGATCGAATGCGTCCCCCGCTGTCGTCTAGCATGGCCGTGACCGGCGGCGGGTTAGGCGGGCGTCGCACCCCCTGCGGCTGAGCGGCGCAGCTTCACGTCGGGGCGCCCTTTACATCGGCCGCGGCCGCCGGTTCTGTCGGGCGGACAGAGGAGCGCGCCATGAAGGACTTCACGGGCCGGTTTGCGGTGGTGACGGGCGGCGGTACGGGCATGGGGCGGGAACTCGCCCGTCAGCTCGCCGCGGAGGGCTGCAATGTCGCGATGTGCGACGTCTCGGCGAAGAACATGGCGGAGACCGTGGCGCTGATCGAGCAGGACCGGCCGCCGCAGGGAACCAAGGTCACAACGCACCTGGCCGACGTGTCGGACGAGGCGCAGCTGAAGCGGTTCCGCGCGGAGTTCGAGGACCAGCAGCAGACGGACAAGCTGCACCTGCTGTTCAACAACGCCGGGATCGGCGGTGGGGGATCGTTCGTGAACGATCCGCGGGAGGAATGGGAGCGGACGTTCGGGGTGTGCTGGGGTGGGGTGTACCTGGGATGCCGGACGTTCCTGCCGCTGATGCTGGCGGCCGATGAGGCTCACATCGTGAACACCTCGTCGGTCAACGGGTTCTGGGCGAGCCTGGGGCCGAACGTGAGCCACACGGCCTACGCCGCGGCGAAGTTCGCGGTGAAGGGGTTCACCGAGGCGCTGGTCACGGACCTGCGGCTGACCGCGCCGCACATTCGGGCGAGCGTTGTCATGCCAGGCCACATCGGCACCTCGATCGTGGCCAATTCGCGCAAGGTGATGACCGGGCGCGACGAGGACCAGCTGTCGGGGGAGGACATCGCGCGGGCGAAGGTACGAATGGCGAAGATGGGCGTCGACGTGGCCCAGCTCTCCGACCAGGCGGTGCAGGCGCTGGCGGCCGAGCAGCACCGTCGGTTCCTGGAGGAGGCGCCGACCTCGGCGACCGAGGCGGCGAAGATCATCCTCGACGGCGTCAAGGCCGAGCGCTGGCGCATCCTGGTCGGCGAGGACGCCGTGCGCATGGACGAACTGGTCCGCGCCGACCCGGAGGCCGCCTACGAGCCGCAATTCTTCCAGCGGCTGGCGAGCGAGGTGGGCTGGAAGCTGGGCGGCTAGCCGCCCGCCCCGCCCAGGAACCCCGTCACCGCCTCGATCGCCTCCACGAGGCTGACCCGCTGCAGCTCGATGCCCTCGGGCAGGGAGGAGAACAGCCGCGTGGGCGCCGCGGCGTCCAGCATGACGAAGCAGCCGCGGTCGTCGGCGCGGCGGATCAGCCGGCCGAACGCCTGGGCGATGCGGCCGCGGGCCACCGCGTCGTCGTAGCCCTTGCCGCCGAAACGAAGGCGGCGGGCCTTGTGCAGCAGGTCGGGCCTGGGCCACGGCACCCGGTCGAAGACCAGCAGGCGCAGCGAGCGGCCCGGCACGTCCACCCCGTCGCGCACGGCGTCGGTCCCCAAGAGGCAGGCGTCCTCCTCGGCGCGAAAGATATCGACCAAGGCCCCCACCTCCAGCGGGTCGACGTGCTGGGCGTAGAGCGCCAGGCCTTTCTCGGCCAGCGGCGCGGCGATCCGCTCGTGCACCGCCTTCAGCCGGCGGATGGCGGTGAACAGGCCGAGCCCGCCGCCGCCGGCCGCCAGGAACAGCTCGCGCATGGCGGCGGCCACCTGGCGCGCATCCTCGCGGCCCACGTCGGTGACCACGAAGGCCCGCGCGTTGGTGGCGTAGTCGAAGGGCGAGGCGAGCTTCAGGGTTTTCGGCCGCTCCGGGAGGCGCGCGGCGCCGGTGCGCATCTCGGCCAGGGCGAAGGGGTCGGCCAGCGCCGGATCGGTCAGCGTCGCCGAGGTCACCAGCACCCCGTGCGCCGGGGCGATCACGGCGTTGGTCAGGGGCTCGGTCGGGTCGACCCAGTGGCGGCGGCAGGCGGCGTCCACCACCCGCCCGTAAAGGAAGGTGGCGTCGAACCAGTCGACGAAGTCCGGATCGTCCTCGGCGTCCTCATCGATGGCGCGCAGCATGGAGCGCCAGGCGGGCAGGGTCATCCGCGCGCGGCGGTCGAGGCCGCGCAGGGCGCCTTCGATCCTGGCCCGCTCGGCCGGGCCGAGGGTGGCGGCCTC
>JAGWSE010000054.1 GCA_028869395.1 Alphaproteobacteria bacterium
ACACCTCCTATTCGCTGGCGGCGGCGACCACGGGCCGCCTCGCCTCGTCGGACCCCAACCTGCAGAACATCCCGATCCGCACCGAGGAAGGCCGCAAGATCCGCCGCGCCTTCATCGCCGAGCCGGGGCATGTGCTGATCAGCGCCGACTACTCGCAGATCGAGCTTCGCCTTCTGGCCCACATCGGCGACATCCCGCAGCTGAAAAAGGCCTTCGCCGACGGGCTCGACATCCACGCCATGACCGCCTCGGAGATGTTCGGGGTTCCGGTGGAGGGCATGCCCGCGGAGACCAGGCGGCGCGCCAAGGCGATCAACTTCGGCATCGTCTACGGCATCTCGGCCTTCGGCCTGGCCAACCAGCTGGGTATCGGCCGGGAGGAGGCCGGGGCCTACATCAAGACCTACTTCGAGCGCTTCCCCGGCATCCGCACCTACATGGACCGGATGACCCGCCAGGTCCGCGCCGAAGCGTTCGTGACCACCATCTTCGGCCGCAAGGTCCACGTGCCCGCCGCGCGCGGCAAGAGCCAGGCCGAGCGCAGCTTCGCCGACCGGGCGGCGATCAACGCCCCGATCCAGGGCGCCGCGGCCGACATCATGCGCCGCGCGATGGTCCGCATGCCGCAGGCGCTGCGCGACGCCGGGCTGAGCGCGAGGATGCTGCTGCAGGTGCACGACGAACTGGTGTTCGAGGCGCCGGAGGCCGAGGCCGCGGCGGTGATCGGAGTGGCCAAGACCGTCATGGAGCGCGCGGCCGAGCCGGCAGTCTCGATCTCCGTGCCGCTGGTGGTGGAAGCCCGCGCCGCCGACAACTGGGACGACGCGCACTAGCCCGCGTCGGGTCGGGAGCGCGCCCGCGCGACGACCGCGGGCCAGCAAAAATCCCGCGGGCTCAAGCCACCGCGTGGAGGGGGCGCTTGGCCCGGGCCTGCAGGATGCGCTGGTCCTCGCCCATCAGGCGGACGGCGGTGAGCACGCCGGTGGCGTAGGCCCCGGTGTCGACACCCAGGCGGGTGGGGGTGAGCTGTGGCTCCTCCAGCGGCGTGTGGCCGTGGACGATCACCTTCTCGAAGGCCCCGCGTTCCTCCAGAAACTCCTGCCGGATCCACAGGAGGTCGCGCTCGGCCTGCTGGCTGAGCGGCACGCCCGGCCGCACGCCGGCGTGGACGAAGGCGTAGTCGCCCTCCGTCACCATCAGTTCGAGCCCCTCGTAGAAGCGCCTGTGTTCCGGCGGCAGGACGGCGGCGAGCGTGTCGCGGGCCCGCGTCCAGGCTTCCAGGTCGGTGCGCTGGGCGGGCGGCTGGACGCCGTAGGAGGCGAGCGTCGTGGCCCCGCCGTGCTCGAGCCAGGCGGCGCCGAAGGCGGGATCGTCGAGGAAGGTCAGGAAGGCCTCCTCGTGGTTGCCCTTCAGGGCCCGCACCTCGAAGCGCGCCAGCGCCTGCATGTGCAGGACCAGGTCCACCACGCCCTTGCTGTCGGGACCGCGGTCGACGTAGTCGCCCAGGAACACCAGCAGCGGCGGCGCCCCGCCAGCGCTATCGGCCGCGTCCCGGACGATGTCCTCCAGCAACGGGGCCAGCACGTCGAGCCGGCCATGGACGTCGCCCACGGCATAGACCAGCCGACCGCCCGTGGACGGGGCCGCCCTTGGCGTGCGCTTGCGACCGAAAAGACGCTCGAACAACTGGCCTGGATCCCCGATGCCGCGGCAGGATAGGCCTGCCGGCGTCGCCCTTCAACGAAGCCGGCGATCAAGCCGCAGGCGGGACGGGCGCGGTGAAGGCGGCAAGGCTCCCGAGACCCAGTCGCTGCTCGATGGAGCTCACCTGCTCGAGCGCCAGGTCGAAGCCGTCGCCCTTGAAGGTGGCGCGCTCGATATCCTCGAAGATGTCGGCCCAGCGGTTGAGCTCCTTGCGGCCGAGGAGCGCCTTCCAGGCCTCGAACACCACCGTGTCCTCCAGGGCGCTGTGGATCTCGTACATCCGCGCGAAGCTCTCCAGGGCGTCGGCCAGGGGCCCTGAATCGCCCAGCGAGCCGACCTTGGCGCGGGCGGCCACGAAGTCGGTGATCTGGCGGCCGCGATTGTGCTGGGCGACCAGGGTGTCGATCAGGCTGGAGGCGCGGCCGCCCGAGGTCTTGACCATCGGGAAGACGTGCGCCTCCTCAAGGCTGCGCTCGTGGTAGTCCTCGCCGAAGGTGCGGAAGAGCCCCGCCGCCTGGCCGAGGGCGGCGAGATCGAGGCTCGTCGGGGCCTTTCGGATCATCGCCGCGGTCTCGCGATAGACGAAGATCAGCCGGCGCAGGATGCCGTGCTCGCGCATCAGGTCCTCGACCGCCGTGGTGTCGGGCTGAGACTCGTCGTCGTCCTTCGGCGTCTTCGCGCAGCCGGGCAGCGTCAGGACCAGGCCGGCCCCGGCCGCGCCCACGGCGGCGAACGCCGCGCGGCGGGAAGGATCATGCGGGCTCGAGGACATCGAGGCGGCCTCCGGTCAGACGGTCTGGGAGACTAGGTCCGTCCCCCATCCCCGCGCCACCGCTCAAACGCCGCCGCCGCACGGTTCCGTCGCCGCCGTGGCGGCGCGGCCATGGGAGCGGCGGGGAAGGGTGGAAGGAGGTCATCCCGCGCCGCGCATCGCGCGAAGCAGGGATGGTGGAGCCGAGGGGGGTCGAACCCCTGACCTCTACATTGCGAACGTAGCGCTCTACCAACTGAGCTACGGCCCCAGGAAGGCGCGGAATAAGGCTAGCTCGGGGGCGGCTGTCAAGCGTCCGCATCGCGCGGCGCCCCGACGCAGGGCGCGCGGCTCGCGCCTTTGCCGCCGCCGCAAACGCCGCTAGAAGCAAAGCTCATGGGAAGCTTCCTCTACTACATCGTCGACGCCCTGCTGGGGCTGCTCGTCTGGGCGATCATCATCAGCGCGATCCTGTCGTGGCTCGTGGCCTTCGACGTGATCAACCTGAGGAACCAGATCGTCTACAACGTGGCCCGCTTCCTGGACGCGGTGACCCGGCCGGTGCTGCGCCCCTTCCAGCGCTTCATCCCACCGCTCGGCGGCGTCGACATCACTCCGATCCTGGCGCTGCTCGTGATCCAGGGCCTGCGGATCTACATCCTGCCGATGATCTTCGATCCGCTGCGCGCGGCGATCGGCTAGGCTCGCCCGCATGATCTTCGCCGTGCGCGTGACGCCCCGGGGCGGTCGCGACGCGGCGGAGGGCTGGATGCGCGACGCCGAGGGCAGGCCGGTGCTGAAGGTGCGCGTCGCCGCGGCCGCCGCCGACGGCGCGGCCAACGCCGCAGTGATCGCCCTCCTCGCCAGGACGCTCGGCCTTCCCCGCTCCGGCGTGAGACTCCTCTCCGGCCAGACCGCGCGCCTGAAGCGCATCGAGGCGGACGTCTCCGAAGCCGGGCTCGCCCCGGCGTTCGGGACGCCGGGCGCCTAGGGGTTCCAGGCCCGCTCGCCGTGCGCGGACATGTCGAGGCCTTCCTCGATCGCCTCATCGCGGGCGCGCAGACCCACGGTCTTCTCGACGATGAAAACGAGCGCCAGGGTGGCGATCGCCGACCAGGCGACGGTGGC
>JAGWSE010000055.1 GCA_028869395.1 Alphaproteobacteria bacterium
CTGCAGGACCATCAGCGCCCCCAGCCCCATCACCTCGGGCTCGGACGGGAAGAGGCGCTGCAGCAGCCGGGCCAGCCGGATGGCTTCGTCGCAGAGCGGGATGCGGGCGGCGGCGTCCCGGGCGGCCGTGGAATAGCCTTCGTTGAAGACCAGGTAGATCATTGCCGCGACCGCGGCGAGACGCGCGTCGCGTTCCTCGGGGCTGGGCGTCTCGAAGGGCGTCTCGGCGCGGCCGACCTGGCGCTTTGCGCGCGTTATGCGCTGCTCCATCGCTGCCTCCGACACCAGGAAGGCGCGCGCAATCTGCTTCACCGACAGCCCGGAGACCACGCGTAGCGCCAGCGCGATCTGCTGGGTGGCGGGCAGCTGCGGATGGCAGCAGATGAACAGCAGCCGCAGGATGTCGTCGCGGTAGTTCGCCCCGTCCAGCCGCTCCGCCATCGGCGTCTCGACGTCGTCGAGCTCGGACAGCGCCTCCTCGGAGGGAAGGTCCTCCAGTCGGCGGGCCTTGCGCTTGGCGTCGAGGGCGGCGTTGCGCCCGACCATGATCAGCCACGCGGCGGGATCGCGCGGCGGCCCGTTCTGCGGCCAGGCCCGCAGCGCCCTGAGGCAGGCGTCCTGGAACGCCTCCTCGGCCGTGTCCAGATCGCGGAAGTAACGGAGCAGCGCCCCGATCGCCTGGGGCCGCGCCGAGGTCAGCGCCGCATCGATCCAGGCGAGATCGGCGCTCATGCGTCGGTCGCCTCCGGCTCAGCCACGGCTTCGGGACGCAGGTGCCCCGGCAGGAACAGGCGCACGGGGCGGATCTCGTAGGAGCCGCCGGGATTGGCCTTGCCGAGATCGCGGGCGATCTGCAGCGCCTCTTCGAGGTTCGCCACGTCGACGACGTAGAAGCCCAGAAGCTGCTCCTTGGTCTCCGCGAATGGGCCGTCGATCACCATGGGCGGGTCGGACTTGCGCAGGGTCGCGGCGGTGGTGGTCGCCATCAGGCGCAGCGACGGGCCGAGCTTGCCGGCTTCGTGCAGCTTGCCGTGAACCTGGGCGAGTTGCGCCATCACCGCGTCGTCCTCCTCCTGGCTCCAGGAGAAGACCACGTCCTCGGAATTGTAGCAGAGCAGGGTGTAGAGCATGGCGGGCCTCGCTTCGATGGCTGCGGCCCGAGGCTACGCTGAGCCCGGAAAGCCGTCGAGTTCAGGCCGTGGCCTTGGGCGCCCTGGCGGCCTGGTCCTCGCGCCAGCCCTGCTCCTGGGCGATCACATCTTCGGTGACCAGGCCCTCGAAGTCCTCGGGCTCGTGGAACGGACGCAGCTCGATCTCGCCGTCCTCGAACGGCACGCGCTTGGCCCAGCCGAGCGCCTCGTCCATGTCCTTGCACTGGATGATCCAGAAGCCCCCGATCAGCTCCTTCGTCTCGGCGAAAGGGCCGTCGATGACCATGGTCTTGCCGCGGCCGTTGAAGCGGACCCGCTTGCCTTCGGAGCTCGGCTTCAGACCGGCGGCGTCGAGCATGACGCCCGCGGCGATCAGCTCGTTGTTGAAGGCGGCCATGTCGGCGAACATCTTCTCCGCGTCCGGCGGAAATTCGCCCCGCTCCGATATGGCCGTCGCCTTCACGATCATCAGGTAGCGCATGGATGTCCTCCGGGCTTGTCGGCCGAAGGACGGATGGGATCACCAGGCGCCGACAGTCGCGAGCGAAATTCCTCTCACCCCGCGAACGAAGCGAGCGGGCTTGGGCCTGCGCCGCGCCTGTCCCGTTTCGCTCGGGTGAGGGGCGATGGGCTCAGCATTCCGCGAGGTTCACCGCGAGGCCGCCGAGCGAGGTCTCCTTGTAGATCGCGCTCATGTCCTCGCCGGTCCGCTTCATGGTGGCGATGACCTTGTCGAGGCTGACGGAGTGCTGGCCGTTGCCCAGCATGGCCAGCCGCGCGGCGTCGATCGCCTTCACCGCCCCCATGGCGTTGCGCTCGATGCAGGGGATCTGCACAAGGCCGCCGATCGGGTCGCAGGTCAGGCCGAGATTGTGCTCCATGGCGATCTCGGCGGCGTTCTCGATCTGCCCGTTGGTGGCCCCGAGCGCCGCCGCCAGCCCCGCGGCGGCCATCGAGCAGGCGACGCCGACCTCGCCCTGGCAGCCGACCTCCGCGCCTGAGATCGAGGCGC
>JAGWSE010000056.1 GCA_028869395.1 Alphaproteobacteria bacterium
GCCGGCTTCGGCGCGGCGGCTGCGGCATGGGCGGCGGCGAGCGCCACAGGCGCGGCCGCGAGGCCGCGGCGGGTGATGCGGGTCATGGGCGTCCCCCCGAAGGACTCACGATGCGCCGGTCAGGCTAGCGGCGCGGGCGAGTCCCGGACAGGGGGACGCGACGGAAACGTCTCAGCTGCGCGCCGCGTGCTCCGGCTTGCCCTTGCGCTTGGTGTGCGCCATCTTCTCAAGCTCCTTCTCGCTCATGGACTGGGCCATGTGCTTCGAGGGGCCCTTCAGCTTTGATTTGGGCGTGTCGCCGCGCTTGGCCGACAGAGCCGCGCCGGCCGCCTTCTGCTGCGCCTTGGACTTGGCGGGCATCTTGGATCTCCTTCGCCAATTGATGCTCGACCAACTCCGCAGCGGCGCGGAGGGTTCACCGTCTCACGGCGTCAGGCGTCCGGGAACTGCAGCACGACGCGCAACTGGCCGCTCTTCGGCGGGCTGAACGACGCGCTGCGCGGCTTGGCGGCCGAGTTCAGGAGCCGGCCTTCGACGGTGTAGGCGCCGGGCGGCAGCCGCATCAGGATCCAGGGCGCATCGCAGGTCACCGCCAGCACCTGGTGGCCATGCCGGTCCCGCACCACGATCGCCCCGTCCACCAGATACTCGCTGCGCGCGTTCGCCAACTCCACCCGGACCGGCCAGGCCTGCCATTTCGCATCGAGCCGCGTCTGGCCGATGCCGGTGCAGGCCACCGGCACGCCGTCGGCCGAGGTCTCAGTGTCGAGCGGCAGCGACATCGGCGCGGCGCGCGAACCCGTCGCCAGGACGAGCGCAGCCAGGGTCGCGGATGCGGCGAAGGCGCTGCGCGTGAGGTTGGACATGATCACCGTGGCATCCCCCTGTTCCGGCCAAGAAGACATCATCCCGCATCCGCCTGCCTTGACCACAGTCAAGCGCGCGGGGCCCGGTCAGCCCTGTGACGGAGCCGAGGCCTGCGCCTGCGCGGCGCCGGGCGCGGCGAGCGCGCTCTCCGAGAACAGCAGGCGCAGGTCCCATCTGGGCGGCGCGGGATCGGTGATGGTGGCTTGGCTCGACTTGCCGCGCCAAGCCATCACCACCTGCGGCAAGGGTCCGTCGCGGGTGGAGGCCTTCCGCCGCAAGGTGTCGGCCGGCTTGCCGTAGTCCTCGGCGAGCGCGCGGGCGACGGAGTCGTAGGCGTTGCTGTTGGCGTGCGCCGTCACGGCGGTCAGCCGGCCGTCCTGGAAGTACCAGGTCACCCTGCGCACCCGGTAGTCGCCGGGCTCCAGCCGCACGGACGGTTGGATAGCGAGGCTCCCAAAGGTCTTCTCGTAGGTGCAGGCCTGCGCGGCCTGAGGCGTGCTGGGCTCCAGCGGCGAGCCCGCGCGCCATTGTTCGGGGCGGCAGACGGGCTGGTAGCCGGCCATGCCCGGCGGCGGCGGGGCGGCGCGCCAGGTCCCCAGGCTTTCGCCGAGCTGAGCCTTGAGGCTGGCGACGGTGATCTTCGCCACCGGCGGGCCCGCCGGCGCAGCGGCGTGCGCGGCCGAGGCCGCGATCAGGGCGCAGGCGGCGCCACAGAGCAGTCTCACCTGGTTCGGCATGCGATACTCCACGCGTCAGGACGGCAGGTTCGCGGCCATCCATAAGCGCGGTTTTTCGGCGAAAGCTGGGCCGGCCTGACGAAAAATCGCCTCCGATGCGTTTCAGCCCGCCGCGGTCGCCGCCAGCGCCGTCATGTTGACGATTCCCCGCGCAGTGACGGTGGGGCTGAGCACATGCAGCGGCTGGGAAAGGCCCAGCAGCAACGGGCCGACCTGCAGGCCTTCGCCCGCCCGACTGAGCAGGGTCAACGCGATGTTCGCGGCGTCCAGCGACGGCATGATCAGCAGGTTCGCGCGCGCCTTCAGCGGGCTTTCGCTGACGTAGCGGGCCAGCGCGGAGGCGTCGAGCGCCGCATCGCCATGCATCTCGCCGTCGATCTCGAAGTCCGGCCCCCGCGCCCGGATCAGGCGAAGCGCCTCGCGCATCTTCTTGGCGGACGGCGAATTGCTGGACCCGAAGCTCGAGTGCGAGAGCAGGGCCGCGCGCGGCGGCAGGCCGAAGCCGCGCACCGCCTCGGCGGCCAGGATTGTCGCCTCGGCGAGTTGTTCGGGGGCCGGATCGACGTTGACGTGGGTGTCGCAGATGAACAGCGGGCCCTGCGCCAGAATCAGCGCCGAAAGCGCATAGACGCGGTCCACATCTGGTCGCATGGGCACCACCGGCAGGGCGTAGGTGAAGTGCCGCCACCAGTCGCCGCCGCCGCCCACCAGCGCCCCGTGCGCATGACCGGCGCGCAGCAGCATCGCAGCGGCGGCCGTGCCGCGCGTCGTGAAGCGGCGAAGCGCCGCTGCGGGAGTCACACCGCGCCGCTCCACGAGGCTTGCATAGTCGCGGGCCATGGCGTGCTGGACCTCGCCCTCGTCGCCCGGGTCGAACACCTCCACGTCGTGGCCGACGCGCAGCCGAAGGCCCAGCGCGCCGATCCGCGCCTCGATCAACTCGGGGCGGCCGATCAGGACGGGCCTCGCCAGACGCTCATCCACGACGGTCTGGGCGGCTCGCAGCACCCGCTCGTCCTCGCCCTCGCCGTAGGCGATGCGCCTTTCGCTGGCCCGCGCGCGGACGAACACCGGCCGCATCAGCTGGCCGGAGCGATAGACATACTGCTCGAGCTGGTCGTGATAGGCGCCGAAGTCGGCGATCGGCCGGCGGGCCACGCCGGACTCCATCGCCGCCTTCGCCACCGCCGGCGCAATGGTCAGGATCAGCCTGGGATCGAACGGCTTGGGGATGATCGAACTCGGTCCGAACAGGCTCGCTTCGCCCGCGTAGGCGGAGGCCGCCACGTCGCTCGCCTCGGCCCGGGCCAGGCTGGCGATCGCCTCGGCCGCGGCGATCTTCATCTCCTCGTTGATCTCACGGGCGCCGACGTCGAGGGCGCCGCGGAACACGAACGGGAAGCAGAGCACGTTGTTGACCTGGTTCGGATAGTCGCTGCGGCCGGTGGCCACGATCGCGTCGGGCCGCACCGCGGCGACCTGTTCCGGCAGGATCTCGGGCTCCGGATTGGCGAGCGCCAGGATCAGCGGCTTCTCCGCCAAAAGCGGCAGCCATTCGGGCTTCAGCACCCGCGGCGCGGAAAGACCCAGGAACACATCCGCGCCCGGCAGAACCTCGGCCAGGGTGCGGGCCTCCGTGGTCCGGGCGTAGCGGGCGACATTGGGCGGCAGGTCGTTGCGCCCGGCGTGCACCACCCCGTGAATGTCGGTGAGGGTGACGTTCTCCACCTTCACGCCCATGCGGACCAGCAGGTCCACGCAGGCCATGGCCGCCGCGCCCGCCCCGGAGGTCACGAGCTTCACCGTTTCCAGCCGCTTGCCCTGCAGCATCAGGCCGTTGCGGACGGCCGCGGCGCAGACGATGGCGGTGCCGTGCTGGTCGTCGTGGAAGACCGGCACCTTCATCCGCTCGCGGAGGCGCCGCTCGATCTCGAAACACTCCGGCGCGCGGATGTCTTCCAGGTTGATGCCGCCAAAACTGGGCTCCAGCGCCGCCACCACCTCGACGAAGCGGTCGGGATCCGTCGCATCCACCTCCAGGTCGAACACGTCGATGCCGGCGAACTTCTTGAATAGGACGGCCTTGCCCTCCATCACCGGCTTGGCCGCCAGCGGACCGATCGCGCCCAGGCCGAGCACCGCCGTGCCATTCGTGATCACCGCCACCAGGTTGCCGCGCGCCGTCAGTTGGTCGGCCTCGGCCGGATCATCGACGATCGCCTCGCAGGCCGCGGCGACGCCGGGCGAATAGGCAAGCGCCAGGTCGCGCTGGCTGGCCAGCGGCTTGGTCGCCTCCACCGACAGCTTCCCGGGGCGCGGCAGGCGGTGATAGGCGAGGGCGGCGCGGCGGAAATCTTCGTCCAAGCGGCA
>JAGWSE010000057.1 GCA_028869395.1 Alphaproteobacteria bacterium
ATGGTGGACAAGATAACAACCGTCCCCAAGTCCAAGCTCGGCGCGCACGTCGGACGCCTCGCGGACGAGGACCTTCTTCGTCTTAACCAGGCGATGCTGGTGTTTCTCGGACTGGCGGTCTCGCCAAGGGCGGCTGCTCGAAGCTGACCGCCGCTTCCAGAGCTTCATTTCGAGCCAGCAAACCTGAGCCGTGCGTCCGCTCCGCGGCCAGCTCTCAACGACAGCTCCCCGGAGCGCTTGCTGCGGGACGATGCGCATGGCATGCGTCGGCAGACTTCGCGGCAACGCGCCCCTTTCGATTGTGCCCCACAGGGTACGTCTCAGGACGCGACACCCTATAAGTCTCTGAAAACGTAGAGCATGCCGGATTAGCTCAGCTGGTAGAGCAGCGGTTTTGTAAACCGAAGGTCACGGGTTCGAATCCTGTATCCGGCACCAGCCATCGACCGACGCCGCCGCTCAGTCGGCGTCGATGATCGTGCGGATCGAGAACTGCGAGACCAGCCGTTGCACGCCCGGCAACCGGGACAGCACGTCGCGGTGCACGCGCTCGAAGCTGTCGTCGGCGCGGACCGGGATCTTCAGGAGGTAGTCGGATTCGCCGCTCATCAGGTGGGCCTCGGCGATGTCGGGCGCGCGCCGGATGGCCTCCTCGAACCGGGCGAGCGTCTCCTGCGCCTGGTCCTTGAGCGTCACGGACGCATAGACGATCGACGGATTGCCGCGCGCCTCGCGCGACAGCCTTGCGCGATAACCGGCGATCAGGCCGGCTTCCTCCAGCAGTTTCACGCGCCGGTGCGCCGCCGAGGGCGACAGGCCCACGCGCTCGCCCAGGCGCGAGCTGGTCAGGTCGCTGTCGCGCGCCAGGGACTCGAGGATCTTCTGGTCGGTGCGATCCATGTCGGAGAAAATCCCGAGGTATTCGTCTCTAATAAGAGAAAATCCTATCAGCTTGCGCCGTGGCGCACAAACCTCGGAACAATCGTCGGCTGATCGCACGTAATCTCCATCCGAGAACATTCCTAGGAGGAAAACATGCGCATCGGCGTTCCCAAGGAGATCAAGGTCCACGAGTACCGCGTCGGCCTGACGCCCGCGGCGGTGGCGGAGCTGACGGCGCGGGGGTCGTCCGTGCTGGTGGAGACCGGCGCCGGCGCCGGCGTCGACTTCTCCGACGACGACTACCGCGCCGCGGGCGCGGAGATCGCGCCGGACGCCAGGACGGTGTTCGAGAGCGCGGACATGATCGTCAAGGTGAAGGAGCCGCAGCTCCACGAATGCGCCTGGCTGAAGCCGCACCAGACGCTGTTCACCTACCTGCACCTGGCCGCCGACAAGCCGCAGGCCGAGGCGCTGGTCGCTTCCGGCGCCACCTGCATCGCCTACGAGACCGTCACGGACGATAAGGGCGGGCTCCCGCTGCTTCGGCCGATGTCCGAGGTCGCCGGGCGGATGAGCGTGCAGGTCGGCGCGCATTATCTCGAAAAGGCCCAGGGCGGCCGCGGCGAGCTGCTGGGCGGCGTGCCGGGCGTGCAGCCCGCGAAGGTCGCGATCCTCGGCGGCGGCGTCGCCGGCGTGCATGCGGCGGAGATGGCGCTCGGCCTGCGCGCCGATGTCACCATCTACGACATCTCCACGGCGCGTCTGGCCGAGCTCGACCAGCAGTTCGAGGGCCGGGTGAAGACCGCCTTCGCCTCCAAGGCCGCGGTCGCCGAGGCCGTGGCCGAGGCGAGCCTG
Source organism: Alphaproteobacteria bacterium (assembly GCA_028869395.1). Lineage (GTDB taxonomy): Bacteria > Pseudomonadota > Alphaproteobacteria > Caulobacterales > Caulobacteraceae > Phenylobacterium. The sequence continues at coordinate 1,738 of JAGWSE010000057.1, forward strand.
GTCATCGGCGCGGTGCTGATCCCGGGCGCCAGCGCGCCGAAGCTCGTCACCCGCGAGATGCTGCGCACCATGAAGCGCGGCTCGGTGGTGGTCGACATCGCCATCGACCAGGGCGGCTGCTTCGAGACCTCGCACGCCACGACGCACGACAATCCGGTGTTCGTCGAGGAAGGCGTCATCCACTACTGCGTGGCCAACATGCCGGGCGCGGTGGCGCGCACCAGCACGCTGGCGCTGAACAATGCGACCCTGCCCTACGTGCTGAAGCTCGCCGGGGAGGGGATCGAGCCGGCGCTTGCGGCGTCTGCGAACCTGCGCCGCGGCCTGAACGTCGCCGCCGGCCAGATCCGCCACGCCGCGGTCGCCGAGGCCCTCGGCCTGCCGCTGGCGGCCTGATCTTCGCCCGGCGGCGGGGGCCGCCCGACGCCCCGGCCGCCGGGCCTTGACCTCCATCAATGCCGCGATGGCTCGCGAGGGCTCTTCTGCCCCTGAAGCCAGGAGGCAGATTCAGATGACCCGACCGATCACCCGCGAACTCGCCCGCGACGTCCACGAGGGACTGGACGACGTCGGCCGCGCCGTGACCCGCGCCGGCCGCCGCATCCGCGAGCATGGCCGGACCGCCGCCTCCGAGCGCATGGAACAGGCGGGGGCGGCGGCCCGCAGGTTCGCCGTCGAGGCGCGCGAGACCTCGACCTCGGTCGCCCGTCGGGCCGTCCGTGAGGCCAGGGCCCGGCCGATGGTGGCCGCCGCCGCGCTCGCCGCGCTGGCCGGATTCGTCGCCGTCCTCATGGCCGCCAGGCGGCGGGCCTGAGATGCCGGCCTGGCTCGCTGCGGCGGCCGGCCTGGCGGTCCTCGCGGCTGCGCCCGCCGAGACCTCCGCGCCGCGTCCCGGCGTGGCCCATGGGGCGCGTGTGGCGCAGCGCCAGTGCGCCGGCTGCCATGCTGTGGGCTCGGCTGGGCGCAGCCCCAACTCCGGCGCGCCGACCTTCCGCGACCTGTCGCAGCGCTACAGCCCGCTCGCCCTCGAGGAATCGCTCAAGCGCGTCTCCACCCAGGGGCACTTCGAGATGCGGGCCCGCAGCATCTCCTCCTCTGAGGCCGCCGACCTCGCCGCCTACATCGAATCCCTTTCATCGCCAGACAAATAGCCGGGCGCGAAAAGCCCAGACGTCAAGGAGCTGGCCCATGCGCCACCCGAAGATCCTCTATCTCCTGGCCGACGGCGCCCGGGCGCGCTTCGTCGAACGATCGCCGCAGACGGAACACTTCGTCACCATCGCGGAGATCGACGCCCGCGACCGACTGGAGAGGCTGCGGCACGAATTGCGGGGCAGTCCCCCTGTGGCCAACCGCCAGAGCGGCACCCCGCAGCGCCATGCGGTGGGCCCGGACACCTTCGTGCGCGACGCCAAGGAGGCCTTCGCCGCCGAGGTGGCCGACCGCGCCGCCGAGGTCTGCCGCAAGGGCGAATACCTATCCATCTTCATCGCCGCCCCTTCGCGTCTGACCGGTCCGATCCAGCAGCGGCTGGAGGGTAAGGCCATCGTTTCCGGCGTTCTGGAGAAGGATCTCACCAAGTCCCCCGACGAGACCCTCGAGACGTGGCTCGGAGGCCTGACCGCGGCCTGATCGGGGGGGGAGACGTCGCCGACCCATTGGCGTCGCCGCGGCGGTGTGCTTGCGTGCGTCCCCAGCCGATCCGGGGAGTGCGCCATGAAGTTCGACGAATATCGCCGTCACGACGCCACCGGCCTGGCGGAGCTGGTCGCCCGTCGGGAGGTGAGCCCCGAGGAGCTCCTCGCCGCGGCTCTGGCGCGCACGGTGGAGGCCAATCCGAAGATCAACGCCGTCGTCCAGCAATTCCCGGAGCGGGCGCGCTCGGCGTCGACGGGGCCGTTCGCTGGCGTGCCGTTCCTGCTGAAGGACCTCGGGGCGGCGCTCGCCGGGACGCCCACGACCGGCGGCTCGCGCCTCTTCGAACATGCGGTGGCCCAGGACGACAGCGCGCTGGTGCGGCTCTACAAGGCGGCCGGGCTGGCGATCTTCGGCAAGACCAATACCCCCGAGTTCGGGCTGTGGCCGGTGACCGAGTCCGAACTGCTCGGCCCCTGCCGCAATCCGTGGGATGTCTCGCGCACGCCGGGCGGCTCCTCCGGCGGGGCGGCCGCGGCGGTCGCGGCGGGCATCGTGCCGGCGGCGCACGCCAGCGATGGGGGCGGCTCGATCCGCATCCCGGCGTCATGTTGCGGGCTGGTGGGCATGAAGCCCTCCCGTGGCCGCGTGTCGTTCGCGCCGGCGGGCGAAGGCTGGGCAGGGGCCTCGATCAATCACGCCGTCACGCGCTCGGTGCGCGACAGCGCCGCCCTGCTTGACGCCACCTGCATCCCGCAGCCCGGCGATCCCTACTTCCTGTCGCCGCCGGATCGGCCCTTCGCCCAGGAGGTGGGCCGAGATCCCGGCGCCTTGCGCATCGCCTTCGCAACCGGCGCGCTCAACGGTGCGGCCATCGATCCGGAATGCGAGGCCGCCGTGCGCGATACGGCCAAGCTGTGCGAGAGCCTCGGTCACAGGCTGGAGGAGGTGAAGGTTCCGGGCGACCTCGCGGCGATGCAGGCCGCAGCGGCCCAGGTGATCGGCGCCTCCGTGGCCGCCAACCTTGACGCTGAAGCCGAGCGACGCGGCCGGCCGCTCGAGCCGGGCGAGGTCGAGGCGCTCACCTTGGCGACCTACCGACGCGGCAAGGGCGTCTCCGGCGCCGACTACGTGCGGGGCCTGGCCGCGCTGCACGCCTACGGCCGCGCGGTGGCGGAGCTGTTCGAGACCTACGACGTGCTGCTCACCTCGACGCTGGGGCGGCCCGCCGTTCCCGTCGGGTGGCTTTTCGAGGATCGCGGCCAGATCGCCGAGCGCCTGTTCGCCTTCATGCCCAACACCCAGGCCTTCAACAACACGGGACAGCCGGCGATCTCGCTCCCGCTCGCCTGGAGCGCCTCGGGACTGCCGATCGGGCTGCAATTTGTGGCCAGAACGGGCGCCGAAGGGCTGCTCTACCGACTGGCGGGTCAGATCGAGCAGGCGCGGCCCTGGTTCGACAAGGTCGCGCCG
>JAGWSE010000058.1 GCA_028869395.1 Alphaproteobacteria bacterium
CGAGCCATGATCCACAACCCAAAGCTCATCATGCTCGACGAGCCGTTCGTGGGCATCGACCCGATCACCGTGGGTGAGCTCAAGGCCATGATCTCCAAGCTCAAGAACCAGGGCATCGGCATCCTGATCACCGACCACAACGTGCGCGAGACGCTCGACATCATCGACCGCGCCTCGATCATCCACGCCGGCGAGGTTCTGTTCGAGGGCCGCCCCGACGAGATCATCGAAGACCCTGAGGTCCGCCGCGTCTACCTCGGCGATCGCTTCGGCTAGGCCTGCCGCGTCAAGGCTTCACTTGCCTTTCAGCCGGCAGTCCCTCAGCGGCACCCGTGTGCCCTGGACCAGCGCGGTCTGGCCCGTCGTGCGAAATCGCACGGCGCCTTTCGCGAACTGGATGGCCGGCCCGGCGCTCGCCCGCGTCAGGACGTAACGCGTATTGTTGTGGCTGGTCGTCAGGGTCGCGTGCGACGGGGTGGCCGAGTCATACGAAACCTCGAACGCTCCGCCGCTCGCGCAAGTGTAGAAAGCTGAGTTGAAGTCGTTCATGGGCGGCTGATCGACCGCCTTGGAGATGGCCGGCGAGGACAACAAGGACAACACAAGAACGCCGCCGACCATGGTCAAAGCCTTCATTTCGAGGCTCCCTTCCATGCTGCTCCGGCTCTTGACGAGTCGTGGCCGAATTCTACTGCAAAAGCGGCGCAGGCGCGGGCTGCCAGAGGGCCGTTCGCGATTTCGTGAACGGTGGTCCGTCACGCGCGGTCTGGCGCGAGCTCGGCCCTGCGGCGGAGGCCCGGCGCCTCAGGTGAGGGATTCGAGCGGGGCGCCGTCCGCCCCCAGCGGCCCCACCGCGCCGGGCGTGACGAACAGGGGCGCGGCCGGCCTCGGCGCCTCGACGCGGCCAAGCCCCGCCCAGGTTGCGAAGCCCAACCGATTGAGCAGCGCCGGACGCTCGCCTTCGCGGACCGACGGATCGAGTCCCAGGGTGAAGTTCTCCTGCTGCCGGATGAAGGGGCGGCAGTGGTAGCTGAGCAGGGCGTGCCGCGGCCGGTCGGTGCGGTTGGCGCCGGTCCCGTGCCAGATGCGCCCGTCGAAGCAGAGGATGGAGCCGGCGGGGCCCTCGGCGGCGATGGTGTCCTCGAGCCTCGGCATGTTGGCAGGCTCTTCCGGGGCATAGGCGGAGGAACGCGGCGTGGCCCTCTGGTCGAGGTGGCTCCCCGCCACGAGGCGCGTGCCCCCGTTGGCCTCGGAAAAGTCGTCCAGCATCCAGGCGATGTTGGCCACCACCGGTCGGGGCGTCCAGAATCCCACGTAGCCCTGGTCGGTGTGCAGCACCATGGGCTCGCCACCGGGATGGGCGATGTTGGCGGTGAAGCTGGAGACCAGGAAGTCGGGGCCCAGCAGATGGCCCATCAGCGCCTCGACGATCGGATGCAGCATCAGGTCGCGGAACACGCGGCCCTTGTTCAGGAGCATCCACACCCGCTGGTTCGGGCGCGAGGGTCCGCCGTCGTGGAACGCGACGCCGCGGGCTCGTTCCCCGGCGGCCTGCTCGACCAGGCGATCCTTCAGCGCCGCGATCTCGGCCCGCGACAGCACGTTCGGCACGATGCAGTAGCCGCGCTCGTCGAGATCCCGCCGGGCTTGGCTCAAATCTGCGGTCGGTTGCGCATACTCGGCGGACACGAGCGTCTGGCCTCCCGTTGCGACGTGGAGGTTATCCCGCGGGGCGACCCGAGGCTACTCGGCGGCCTGGGCGCTTGCCGCGTTGTGGCCGGCGCGCCGGCGCTCGTGCTCGGCCGCGGCGTAGACCCGCCACCTGGCGCGAAGCGTGGCGGGGCGCTCGGGATAGCGATCGTCCAGGAACGCCGCCCCGCCCACGCGGTCGGTGCGGAAGCTGCGGAAGTCCTGGCGCAGCTCGCACCAGGCGAGCAGCAGTCGCACCGCCTCGTGATAGCCCACCGCGAAGGGCCAGACGGTGCGGACGGTCTCCCGCTCCTGCTCGTCGCGGTAGGTCAGGCGGATCTTGCGGCCGTCGTGGATCGCGCGCCGCGCGGCGGCCATCTCGATGCGGTCGGGAACGGACTTGTAGTTGGGCGCCGCGCGGGTGGCCGGATCGACGACCACCGGGCGCAGGCGCTCCGGCACGGTGGCTCCGATCTTGGCGATCAGGTCCTGGGCGGCGCGGGCGAGCTCGGGGTCGCCGCGGCTGGCGACCCACTGGGCGCCCAGCACGGCCGCCTCCACCTCGACCTGGGTGAGCATCAGCGGCGGCAGGTCGAAGCCGTTCTCCAGCACATAGCCCACGCCCGCCTCGCCACGGATCGGCACCCGCTGGGCCATCAGGTCGGCGATGTCCCGGTAGACGGTGCGCTTGGAGGTCTCCAGCTCCTCGGCGATGACCTCCGAGGTCACCGGCCCGCGATGGCGGCGCAGGATCTGGATGATCTGGAACAGGCGGTCGGCGCGCCGCATCGGATTCTCCCGCCACTCTGCTGCCAACGAGGCGCCAGCGCCGTGGCCATGTCAACCGCCGCGCGCACCGAGGCGGATTAACCAATCGGTGGGGTTCGGGGCGTAGCCTCCAGCAAGAAACAGGCCACGGGAGGCTTCGTCTTGGCGCTCAGCGCGCGTCTCGAGATCCGGCAGGGTCAGGGGCTGGTCATCACGCCCCAGCTGCAGCAGGCGATCAAGCTGCTGCAGCTGTCGAATCTCGAGCTCGAGGCGTTCGTCGAGTCCGAGCTCGAGCGCAATCCCCTGCTGCAGCGCGAGGAGACGGATGAGGGCCCGCCCGAGCCGTCCCCGGAGCGCGAAGCCGCCGCAGATCCGTCCGCGGACGCCGGCGACCTCGATGTGGTCCATGACGAGGTCTCGCCCGGCGAGCGCGCCACGGGGGATGCGCCGGACGCGCCGCAGGCCGCCGACGCCGGCGGCGCGGTCGACTGGTCCAAGGCGGGCAAGGGCGGCTACGACGGCGACCTCGAGGGGCTGCAGGACTCGCTCTCCCGCGAGAAAACCCTGCCCGAACATCTGCACGATCAGCTCGCCGTCTCCGGCCTGGCGCCCAAGGAGGCCGCCGTCGCCTCGGTCCTGATCGACGGGATCGACGAGGGCGGCTACCTGCGGCTCGAGCTTCCGGAGCTCGCCGCCCGGCTGGGCTGCGACGAGACCCTGGTCGAGCAGGTGCTGGCGGTGATCCACGGCTTCGAGCCCACCGGCGTTGGCGCGCGCGACCTGAGCGAATGCCTGATGCTGCAGCTCAAGGAGCGCAATCGCTACGACCCGGCGATGGCGACGCTGCTTGAGAATCTGCCGCTGCTCGCGCGCCGTGACATGACGGCGCTGAAGCGGGCCTGCGGCGTCGACGACGAGGACCTGCGGGAGATGGTCGCCGAGCTGAAGGCGCTGACGCCGCGGCCAGGCGCGGCGTTCGGCGGCGAGCCCGCCCAGCCGGTCGCCCCGGACGTCTTCGTTCGCGAGGGGGCGGGCGGTCTGTGGCATGTCGAACTCAACTCCGACACCCTGCCGCGGCTTCTGGTCGACCAGCGCTACCACGCCCAGGTCTCCAGGGCGGCGCGGTCGGACCAGGAGAAGGCCTTCGTCTCCGATTGCCTGGCGCAGGCCAACTGGCTGGTGAAGAGTCTCGACCAGCGCGCCCGCACCATCCTCAAGGTCGCCTCCGAGATCGTGCGCCAGCAGGACGCCTTCCTGGCCTTCGGGGTCGAGCATCTCCGGCCGCTCAACCTGAAGACCGTCGCCGAGGCGATCGGCATGCACGAATCGACGGTCAGCCGGGTGACCTCGAACAAGTACGTCGCGACGCCGCGCGGCCTGTTCGAGCTGAAGTTCTTCTTCACCTCCGCCATCCAGTCCAGCCAGGGAGGCGAGGCGCACTCCGCGGAGAGCGTCCGGCACAAGATCCGCCAGCTGATCGAGGCCGAGGCGCGCGAAGAGGACGTCCATTCCGACGACCGCATCGTGGAGCTTCTCAAGGAAGCCGGCGTCGACATCGCCCGCCGCACGGTCGCCAAGTACCGCGAAGCCATGCGCATCCCCTCCTCGGTCGAGCGGAAGCGGGCGCTCAAGTCGGCCGTGTAGCCGCGCCAAAATAGCGCAGCAGCGCTTGATCCAACCCCTTGGCGGCGAGCGGCGCCATCGCCAGATCATGCCGCATGGCGCGCAGTGTCCACGACGAGAAGCCGCTCTCGCAGGTGCTCGAGGAGATCACCGAGCGCGGCGACGAGCGCATCACCATCGGACAGATCGCCGACAGCTTCGGCGGCCGGGCCCTGGGCGCCCTGCTGCTGATCTTCGGCTTGGCCTGCACCTTGCCGCTGCCCCCAGGCGGCACCACCGTCTTCGGCCTGCCTCTCGTGCTCTTGGGCGCTCAGCTGTTCGTTGGCGCCCCGGGGCTCTGGATGCCCGAACGGCTTCGCCGCCGCGGCGTGGCCGCCGCCGACCTCAGACGCGGCCTTCCCCACGTCCTGCCCTGGCTGAAGCGGGCGGAGAACGTCTCGCGGCCCAGGATGCGGTTCATGTTCGGAGGGTTCGGCCTGCGGACGATCGGGCTCGTCTGCACCGTGCTCGGCGTGGTGCTCATCCTGCCCATCCCGTTCGGCAACCTGGCGCCCGGCGCGGCCGTCAGCGTGCTTGCCCTGTCTCTGCTCCAGCGCGACGGCGCGCTGCTGCTCCTGGGCTATGGCCTGACCGCCGCCAGCGCGGCCGTGCTGGTCCTGGCCGCTGAGGTCATCGGCCGGGCGGCGGGCAGCGTCCTGGCGCTGTTGCCGGGCGCGTGACACCTTCCGGCGCGAGGCGCGTTGAAGGGGCATGCAAGTCCAAGTCACCGGCAAGCACGTCGACGTCGGCGAGGCCCTGCGGGCGCGGGTCTCCGACGAACTCCAGACGAACATCGGCAAGTATTTCGACCGGGAGGGCGGCGGCGCCGACGTCGTGGTCACCCGCGAGGGACATGCCTTCAAGGTCGATTGCGCCGTCACCTTGGCCAGCGGGGCGCAGCTGACCACCCACGGCATCGGCGGCGACGCGCACATGGCCTTCGACGCGGCCATGCAGCGCATGGAAAAGCGCGTCCGCCGCTACGCCAGGCGCCTTCGGGACCATCACCTGAAGGCCCAGGCGAAGCAGGCCGAGACCGCCGCCTATTTCGTCATCCAGGCGCCCGACGATGAAGACGAGGGGCTCGACGAAGGCGAACAGACCGCCTATCCGGAGCCCGTCGTCATCGCTGAAACGGAGAAAGCCATCCGCACGATGACCGTCGCGATGGCGGTCATGGAGCTGGATCTGACCGAATCTCAAACAATCGTGTTCAGGAACGCGGCCCACGGCGGATTCTCCGTGGTATATCGCCGGCCCGACGGAAATATCGGGTGGGTGGACCCCGAACGCAGCGGCGCTGCGAACGGGGCAGGGGGCGACGGAACCGCGCCGGCGCATTGAGCGCTGTCAGGGACCGTTGGATCGGCTCCGCCTGGCGGCGGGCCGCAAACTTGTGAGTCTTTCGTTGAAGCGAATGAATATCGGCGACCTTCTCGATCGCAGCGCGATCGCCCTGCGCGTGAGCGCCGCCAACAAACGCCAGGCGCTGGCCGTCATCTCGGAGATCGCCGCGCGCAACTTCGGGCTCGACGTGGGCGAGGTGCTGGATGCGCTGACCGAGCGCGAGGCGGCGGGCTCCACCGGCGTCGGCCACGGCGTGGCCGCGCCGCACGCGCGTCTCGAAGAGCTGCAGCGCATGCGCGGCGTGTTCGTGCGCCTGGAGCATCCCGTGGAATTCGACGCGGTGGACGACCAGCCGGTCGACCTGCTGTTCGCCCTCTTCGCGCCAAAGGACGCCGGGGCCGAGCACCTGCGGGCGCTGGCGCGCGTGTCGCGGCTGCTTCGCCAGCCGGAGATGCGCGAACGGCTGCGCCAGGCCCGGACGGCCGACGCCATCCACGCCATTCTCGTGCAGGACGGCGACGTCGCGGCCAGGCCTTCGGCCGCCTGATCGCCTTTCGATTTTGGTGAAATTCAGCGCGTGTGCGGCCGCCCCTGGCTCAGGGGCGGCCGGATCACGTCAGTGCACCGAGACCGGCGCCAGTTCGTGCGCCAGGGCCGCGGCTACGGCCGATTCCTTGTCGGTGAGCACCGCCAGACGCTCGCCGTCGGCCCGGTGAACCGCATACAGCGTCTGATCGGGATCGAGCTCGATCCCCTGGATCTGCGCCGAGGGGACGCTGGCGATGATCTCAGCCGCCTTGACGGGGCGCACATAGACCAGATGCGGAGCGCCGAGAGCGGCGAACGCTTCAGATGTCAGAACAGGTGTCATTATGACCACCTCCGAGAACTCCAACGCGTCGGACGGTCGCCGGTTCAGCCGGCCGTCTTTCGCTAAATGACGTCGGGGTTTCCCCGACGCCGGTGCTGTTCGCTTGGGTTCGGACCTCAGGGCGCCGTCCGGATGGGCACCTTGACCACGCGGGTCTCGGGCTCCGGCCGGCCGAGGTCGATGTGCAGCAGACCATGCTCCAGCACCGCGCCCTCCACCACCATGCCGTCTGCGAGCACGAAGGTCCGGATGAACCCGCGGGCTGCGATGCCACGATGCAGGAATGACTCCTCGGGCCGGCCGCCGGCGTCCCGCTTTCCCGAGACGACCAGCTGTCGATCCTCCACGGTCACCTCGAGCTGGTCGGGCGAAAAGCCCGCCACCGCCAGCGTGATCCGGAGCGAGCCGTCGCCGCGGTCCTCCACGTTGTAGGGAGGATAGCTTTCGGCGGCGGCCTTTGCGGCGCGCTCCACCAGGCTCCGGGTGTGCTCGAAACCCAGGAGGAACGGACTGTCGAAGAGGATCGACCGATTCATGCCTTGCAGAGTCCTTACCTAAGCGACTCTCCGGCCTGGCCGCCCGGCAGCGGCGCGGCCTGGCCGGACAAGCTTCGATGTGGGGCCGGAGGGGCCGGGATTCAATGGCCGCCGCGCGGCTTCGCCGCTCTCTCAGCGGCTTGACGGACGGGCTCGCCGCAGGCGCCCTTGAGCCCATTCTGAGCCGCCGCCGGCGCGCCGCTCCGGACCGCTCGTCTTGCGCTCGCTCCTTCGCCTGTTCGACCGTCCCCGCGCCGTCCTGGCGGCCGGCAGCTCGCCGGAGAACACCCCGACCTCCGGGCTGGTCACTGTCGAGATGAACCTCAAGGCGCCGGCCGAATCCGACGCGGTGCTGCGCGTGTTCGTCGGCGGCGCCACGCAGCCGGCCGTGGAGAAGACGGTGCGGCTGAGCCCCGAGGGGACGCGGCATGGGTGGCGCTGCACGGCCACCTGCTGCGCAAGGCGCAAGGCGACCTCCCGCCGCTCGATCGTCGGCCACTATTTCGCGCGCGGCTCAGCCGTCTATTACGACTCCAGCGGCATGCCGGGCGTGCTCTAAGAGGGCGCGCTGCCGGGCTGATCCCCGTCCTGGATCGCGA
>JAGWSE010000059.1 GCA_028869395.1 Alphaproteobacteria bacterium
CGTGCTCGCCGTACGCGACGGCACGCCGCTGGTGCTCGATGCCGGGCGTGGCGTGCTCGAGATCGATCCGGGGGAAGCGCGGCTCGCTGCGGCTCGCACCCGGGTGAATGCGCGCGCGGCACGCCGCGCGGCGCTCGAGGCGGCGGCGCAGCGCGAGTGCCGCACCGCCGACGGAACCCGCATCGAGGTGCTCGCCAATATCGGCTCCCGCGCCGACGCCGAGGCGGCGGCCGCCCATGGCGCGGAAGGCTGCGGCCTTCTGAGGACGGAGTTCCTGTTTCTCGACCGCGCCGAGCCGCCGTCTGAGGCTGAGCAGGCGCAGGCCTATGCCGCGATCGCCGCGGCGCTGCCCGGTCGCCCCGTGACGGTGCGAACTTTGGACGTCGGCGGCGACAAGCCGGCGCCCTATCTGGCGCTTCCCCGCGAGGACAATCCGGCGCTCGGGCTGCGCGGCGTGCGGGTGAGCCTCGCGCGTCGCGACCTGCTGGACGCGCAGCTGGGCGCCATATTGCGCGCCTGGCCCGACGCGCCGTGCCGGATCATGCTGCCGATGGTGGCCAGCGCCGCCGAGGTGCTCGCGGTCCGCGGCCGTCTCGAGGCCCTGCGGGGGGCGGATCGCGCCGCGCCGGTCGCCCTTGGGATCATGGTGGAGACCCCCGCCGCGGCGGTGACCGCCGACCTGCTCGCCCCGCACGTGGACTTCCTGTCGATCGGCACCAACGACCTGGCGCAATACGCCCTGGCCATGGACCGCACCCATCCCGAGCTCGCCGCCCAGGCCGACGGCCTGCACCCGGCGGTGCTGCGGCTGATCCGCCTGGCCGCGGCGGGCGCCGCCGCCCACGGGCGGCCGGTGAGCGTCTGCGGGGGCCTGGCCTCCGACCCCGCCGCCGTGCCGATCCTGCTCGGCCTCGGCGTCACCGCGCTGTCGGCGACGCCCGCCCGGATCCCCGCCGTCAAGGCGCAGGTGCGGGCCCTGTCGCTCGACGCCTGCCGCGAGCTCGCCGCCCGCGCCTGCGAGGTCGACTCGGCGCAGGCGGTCCGGGCGCTGCAACCTGCGCCGGCGCGGCGACGCGCGCGCAAAGGAGCCTGAGGATGAGCCGCCTGCCCCGCCTTCCCCTCTCCGCCCTGCAGCCGCTGGGCCGCGCCCTGATGCTGCCGATCGCGGTGCTGCCCGCCGCCAGCCTGATGCTCCGGCTGGGCCAGCCCGACATGGCCTTCCTGCCGGGCCTGCACGCCGCGGGCCCGCTGATCGGGGCGGCGGGCAATGCGATCTTCTCGAACCTGGGGCTGCTGTTCGCGATCGGCGTGGCGGTCGGCCTCGCCCGCGGCGGCGACGGCGCGGCGGGGCTGGCCGGCGCCGTAGGCTTCTTGGTGGCGACCCACGGCGCCGAGGCCCTGATCCAGGTCCCGGCCGAGACCTTCGCCGGGCTTCCGGCGAACGCCCACGCCATGGCCGCCGACGCCTTCCGGGCGGCCGCGCTGGACAAGCTGGGGGTCCCGGTCGGCATCCTGTCCGGCCTGATCGCAGGGGCCGCCTTCAACCGGTTCGGAACCGTGAAGCTGCCGGACTACCTGGCCTTCTTCGGCGGCCGCCGGCTGGTGCCCATCGTCTCAGGGTTCGCGGGCCTCGCCCTCGCCCTGGTCTTCGGGCTCGGCTGGACCTCGGTCGACCGCGGCATGGACGCCTTCAGCCGGGCCATCGTCAACGCCGGCCCGTGGGGCCTGTTCGTCTACGGCGTGCTCAACCGGCTGCTGATCGTCACCGGGCTGCACCACATCCTCAACAACATCGCCTGGTTCATCGTGGGCGACTTCCACGGGGCGACCGGCGACCTGAAGCGCTTCTTCGCGGGCGACCCCACGGCCGGCGCCTTCATGTCGGGGTTCTTCCCGGTGATGATGTTCGGCCTGCCCGCCGCCTGCCTGGCCATGTACCACGCCGCCCGCCCCGACCGGCGCAAGGCGGTGGGCGGGCTGCTGCTCTCGCTGGCCCTCACCTCCCTGCTCACCGGTGTCACCGAGCCGATCGAGTTCAGCTTCATGTTCCTGGCGCCGGGGCTCTACCTGCTGCACGCGGCGCTGACCGGCGCGGCCATGGTGATCATGGACCAGCTGCATGTCCGCCTGGGCTTCGGATTCTCGGCCGGCCTGTTCGACTACCTGCTCAACTTTGACAAGGCGCAGCGCCCGCTTCTGCTGATCCCGGTGGGCCTGGGCTATTTCGCCCTCTACTACGGTCTCTTCCGGGTGGTGATCGCCCGGTTCGATCTCAAGACGCCGGGTCGGGAGACGGAGACCATGGCCGCCGCCCGCCCGGAGCCGGCCACGCGCGGGGCGCGGGCGGAGGGCTTCATCCTGGCGCTCGGGGGCGCCGGCAACCTGGAGGCGGTCGAGGCCTGCACGACGCGGCTTCGCCTGCGGCTGCGCGACCAGGCCCTCGCCGACGAAGCTGCGCTCACACGCCTGGGCAGCCGCGGGGTGGTCCGCCCCTCCCCGCATGACCTGCAGGTGGTGCTCGGCCCGCAGGCCGACGACGTCGCCCGCGAGATCCGCGAGCAGCTCGCCGCCGGCGCTACGCCCTGGAGGCAGACTCCGGCTGCGCAGCCGGACCCCGCCCCCGACGCGCCAGCCCCTTCGCCCCCCCTGCTCGACCCGGCCGCCCTGCTGCGGGCGCTTGGCGGCGGCGGCAACCTCGCCGAGGTGGCCGCCTCGACCAGCCGGATCCGCCTGCGCCTGCGGGACCCGCAAGCCCTCGACGAGCCGGCGCTACGCGGTCTTGGCCTTCGCGCCCTGGCGCGCCCGGCGGCCGACGTGGTGCACCTGGTGATCGGCCCCGCCGCCGCCCCCCTTGCCGCGCGCCTCTCGGCCGAGGCGTCGGGCGGTTGACACGATGCAGCAGACGAAAGCGCGCCGGACCCCTGAGGATCCGGCGACGCGATTGGCAAGCTGACCCACGCCCGCTGATGGCTCTCCATCGTCGCCGCCGCGCGAGCGCCGCGCCCGCGGCTGACCGCGCATGGAACAGGGCCGTTCAACCCGCCCCACCTCATCTCAGCGCGAACGTGCGGCCTCTCGCCGTGAGCCGAAAGCTCGGCCGTGCGTTGTGCGCTCCATGTCGGTGCCCGATGACGTTCTCACCCGCCTGAAGCCACGGCCCTACAAGGCGGTCCGCCCCCTCGTCCAGGATGGCGACCTGCTGCTTTGCCAATCGCACCACGCCTTCGCACGCTTGATCCGATGGTCCACCCGATCGCCCTGGAGCCACGTGGCCATGGCGTTCCGCATCGAGGAGATCGATCGGGTGATCGTGCTGGAGTGCGTCGAGCGGCTGGGTGTTCGGGCCGTTCCGCTTTCCCGCTTCGTCGCAGAAGGCCCCCTGGGTCGCGGACCGTTTCCGGGCAAGATCCTGCTGGCGCGCCACGCCGGCATGGCCGCCAAGTCGCGCGAGAAGCCGTTCCGCCGGATGGCGGAGTTCGGCTTCGACCGCCTGGGCGATCGATTTTCCAGGGTGGAGATCCTCAGGATCGCGGCGCGCATCGTTCTCGGCCGCCTCGATATACGCCTGCATCGCAGCCTCGCCCCCCACGGCGAGTTCATCTGCTCCGAATACGTCGCCAAGGCCTACGAGAGGATCGGAATCGAGTTCCCCTGGGACGGGCGCGGGTTCATCGCCCCCGCCGACATCGCCGCCGACCCACGGGTCGAGCCCATTGCGCAAGTGAGAACCTGACCCGGGCTGCATCCCGGTGGCGCCCCCGGGACCGACGGCGTCAGAGGGGCTGGACGAGGCGTGCGCCCGTGAAGCCGATCCCCAAGACACGGACCCGCAAGGCCTCGGCGGAGGCGGGCGTGGCGCGGCCCTCGAGCACCACGCCGTAGAGCGTGACGTCGCCACGCCGGATCGGGATGATGCGCGCCTTCCCGTCGGGCGACAGGCTTTCGACCGCGCGCCGGGCGTTGGCGAGGCTTGCGAAGGCGCCCGCCTCGATGCGGAAGGAGGCCGGCCCCGCGCTGGGCGCGGGGGGGTCGAGCGAGGGCCGCAGCATCGCCAGCGTCAGGCGGAAGGCGGCGGGCGCCGGCGGCTTCACGATCGCGTGCGCGACCTGCACGGGCCTGGCGGGCCCGTCAGCGGACGCGGATGGCGGCCCAGACGCCCGCGCGGCCATAAGGGTGGGACGCGGGCGGCCGGGGCCGGCGAACACGTCGGCCATCGCTTCGCCCAGGGTGGGCGGCTCGCGCCAGGCCAGCACGGGCGCCTGATAGCGGATCCGGACGGGGATCGGCTGGCCGTCTTCAGCGCCCAGCCCCCGCGCAAGGCTGCGTGGCAGCGCGATGAGACCCTCGCCCAGGTCGGCTTTGTGGTCCACCCGCACCGCGATCGTCTTGAAGCTGCGAAGCTCCGTGACTTCCACGATCGAGGGGACCGGAAGCGCCGAGGCCGCCGAGACCACGGCCGCGGCCTGGGCCCTCGATGGATGGCCGAAGATCCAGGCGATGACGGCGCCCAGGCCGCCCTGCGACAGGTCGCGCGACCAGCCCGCCATTCCCACCTGGGCGAAGCTTACGGGGCCGCGCTGGACCTTCCAACCCGATCGCAGGCCCGGGGCGACGGCGTCGGAGGTCTTTCCGAAGGGAACGCGGAAGAGGGCCAGCTGGGGGGCGGCAGGATCCGAGGAGGAGGTCGCGCACGCGCACAGGATCGCACACCCCGCCAGCGGAGGCAGGATCGCGCGGCAGTGGTCGCGCAGGGCGCGGGCCACCTGCATGAGACTCCTTCCAGACCGCGGGCGGCCTGAGATATCGCCGTTCGATCCTTTCGTCCCAAAGATTTCGGCAAGGTAAACAGTAGCTTGCGCGGATGCGCAGGGGGTCTGGGGGGAGAACCGCGCCAGGGTTGCGAGCCCCGCCCGTCGGGACATCCCCTGGTTGTGAGCGGACAAGCTCTCCGTTTACGAGTGTCCCACGGCGGCGGCTAG
>JAGWSE010000001.1 GCA_028869395.1 Alphaproteobacteria bacterium
GCCGTGGGTGGGCCACAGCGTCGAGAAGCCCCGCGCCCGGATGCGCCGCAGGCTTTCAAGGTAGTCGGTCATGTCGCCGTCGGGCGGGGTGATGACCGTCGTCGACCAGCCCATGATGTGGTCGCCGGTGAAGCAGGCGTTCTCCTCCGGCAGGGCGTAGCACAGGTGGTTGGAGGTGTGGCCGGGGGTGGGGATCGCCTCCAGCGTCCAGCCCGGGCCGGCGACGGTTCCGCCGTCGCAGAGGCTGACGTCGGGCGCGAAGCCGAGGTCGTGGCCGGCCTCCATCCTGACCGCGCCGTCGTCTTCGGCGTGGGCCGTGACCGCGCAGCCGTAGATCGGCGCGCCGGTGCGCTCCTTCAGCGGGCCGGCGAGGGGCGAGTGGTCGGAGTGGTGGTGGGTGATGACGATCGCCGTGACCCGCTCGCCCTGGACGGCGGCGAGGATGGCCTCGAGGTGGGCGTCGTCGTCGGGGCCGGGATCGATGACCGCGACTTCGCCGCGGCCCACGATGTAGGTCCCGGTGCCCAGGAAGGTGAACGGCCCGGGATTGTTGGCGATCACCCGCCGGATCAGCGGCGAGACCTGATCGCTGCGGCCGTACGCGAAGTCCAGCTTGCGGACGTAGGGGATCATCGGGGCAGGGCGGCGGAAAGGTCGTAGCCCGCCTCGCGGCCGAGGCCGACAAGTTCCTCGCGGCTGCGGGCGCCGGAGAGCGCCTGGCCGATCGCCCAGGTCATGATCGAGCGCGTGCCGGAGCGGCAGAAGGCCAGCGTGGGCTTGGCCGCATCTGCCAGCACCCGCTGCATGGTCTCGACCTGCGCGGGCGTGGGGCCGCCGCTGACGGGGATGTGGAAATAGGCCAGGCCCGCCGCGCGCGCCGCCGCCTCGATCTCGTGGCCGGAGGGCTGGTCGGGGCTCTCGCCGTCGGGACGGTTGTTGACGATGGTCCGGAAGCCCGCCGCGGCCGCGGCGTCCACGTCGCCCGCGCCGATCTGGGGGCTGACCGAAAGATCCTCGGTGACGCGTCGGAAGTCTGGCATGGGGGCCTCTGGGAAAGCGAAAGACCTGGGCTCGTTTGACATCATCGGGGGCGGATGGAAGTTTCGCAACGGCCCGCCCCGAAAAGGCCATCCGCGTCGAGGCCCTATCGCGCATGCTCCGCTTCATCGGCCGGCGCCTGCTGGTGGCGATCCCGACGCTGTTCATGGTGGTGACGCTCGCCTTCTTCATGATGCGCGCGGCGCCGGGCAGCCCCTTCGACATGGACCGCAAGCTCTCGCCCGAGATCGAGCGGCACGTGCGCGAACAATACGGGATGAACAAGCCGCTGATCGTGCAGTACGCCGACTATGTGGGCGGAGTGCTGCACGGCGATCTCGGACCCTCCCTGAAATACAAGGACAAGACCGTCCTCGAGATCCTGAAGGAGAATTATCCGGTCAGCCTGAAGCTGGGGCTCTCGGCGATCGTCATCGCCGTCGTGACCGGCGTCAGCCTGGGCGTGCTGGCGGCGCTGCGCCAGAACCGGCCGGCGGACTACGGGGTGATGACGGTGGCGATCCTGGGCGTGTGCGTGCCGACCTTCGTGACCGCCCCGCTGCTGGTGCTGGTGTTCGGCTCGCAGCTGGAGTGGCTGCCGGTGGCGGGCTGGAACGGCGGGCGGCTGGCCAACTTGGTGCTGCCGGTGATCGTTCTGGCCCTGCCGCAGATCGCCATCATCTCGCGGCTGACGCGCGCCGGGATGATCGAGGTGCTGCGCTCGAACTACATAAGAACCGCGCGCGCGAAGGGGCTGCCCGAGCACCGGATCGTGCTGCGCCACGCGCTCAGGGCCGCGATCCTGCCGCTGGTGAGCTATCTGGGACCGGCGTGTGCTGGCCTGCTGACCGGCTCGCTGGTGGTGGAGAAGATCTTCAACCTGCCGGGGCTCGGGAAGTTCTTCGTCATCTCGGCGCTGCAGCGGGACTACACCGTCGTCATGGGCATGGTGATCGTCTACGCGGCGCTGATCCTGACGCTGAACCTGATGTCCGACCTGATCCAGGCGGCGCTCGATCCGCGCGTGAGGCTGGCGTGAGCTTCGGCGTCGTGGCGCCCGGATCGCGGCGAGGCGCGCAGGCCATGGAGCGGGCGGCCGTCAAGGGCCGCAGCCTCTGGGAGGACGCGCGGCGGCGGCTGCTCAGGAACCGCGCCGCGGTGGCGGGGATGATCGTGCTGGCGCTACTGGCGCTGGCCGCCCTGGTCGGTCCCTACCTGACGCCCTTCGCCTACGACCAGATCAACAAGAGCGACGTGTGGCTGCCGCCCTTGCGCCACGGGCACCTCCTGGGCACGGACGCGCTGGGCCGCGACCTACTGGCGCGCCTGCTGATGGGCCTGCGGGTGTCGCTGGCCATCGGGCTGGTGGCGACGGCCGTCTCGCTGGTCATCGGCGTCGCCTGGGGCGCGGTCGCGGGCTACGCCGGCGGGCGCACCGACGAGGCGATGATGCGCATCGTAGATGTGCTCTATTCGCTGCCTTTCATCTTCTTCGTGATCCTGCTGATGGTGGCGTTCGGCTCGAACGTGATCCTGATCTTCGTGGCGATCGGCGCGGTCGAGTGGCTGACCATGAGCC
>JAGWSE010000060.1 GCA_028869395.1 Alphaproteobacteria bacterium
CGACCGCGAGCTGGCCGCGCGCGCCGCCCCGGGATCAGTGCTTCTGAAGGTCGGCGATGTGGCCGGACAGGAGCAGGCGCTCAACCGCGCCATGCCGATCGACTGGCGACTGGCCCCCTTCACCCGCTGCGTGATGGACAACGCCCCGCTGCGTGACGCGACAGCCGAGGAGATCGCGCGCATGCCGCCGCAGGCCCGCGCGGGCCCTGGGCCCTTCCACGCCTGTCCGGCCTGCGGACGGGTCTACTGGCCTGGCAGCCATGTGAAGCGGCTGAGCGCCCGTCTGGCGGCGCTGGCCCGCGACGCTCCGCGAGCTTGACTGTGCGGTCTGGGCGGCGGAAATCCGCTCCGGGTCGGATTCGGAGGCGTCTCATGCGCAAGCTTATCGTTCTCGCCGCGGCTGCGGCGGCTGTCATCGTCGCCGGCTGCAACACGGTGCAGGGCGTGGGCAAGGATATGCAGGCGGCCGGCAAGGCGGTCTCGCAAAGCGCCCAGGACGCCAAGCACTAGGACCTCGGAACAGGGGACGCGCGGCGGGGGTTCGGAAGCACCAAGCCCTCCAGTCACGAGATCCCCATGACGACATCAAAGCACGATCCGTCGGGCCATACCCCGACCACACTGCCGCGCGACGACCTGGAGGACGATCCGGCGATCGGCGCCTCGAAGGGCGCCACCATGGCCGGCGAAGACCCCCACATCCTGCGCGAGGACGGCGGGAACACCGAGCCGGGCGATGCGGCCAACGACGCCGACGCGGCCGGCAAACCCACGCCACTGTCGCGGCAGAAGGACCACGTGAAGCGGTAGGCCAGGCGTGGCCGCGGGGCGACGCGCGCGAATTCGCTGCGACCGAAGCGCCGGGGCCCCTTCAACCGAAGCGGGAGCAGGCGCATATGGCGGACTGATGAAAGAAGCCGCCCATCCCGTCGGTCCGTCCGTCCTCAGGGGCCTGAAGGGCCGCTGCCC
The DNA here is from genome assembly GCA_028869395.1 of Alphaproteobacteria bacterium. GTDB lineage: Bacteria > Pseudomonadota > Alphaproteobacteria > Caulobacterales > Caulobacteraceae > Phenylobacterium. The sequence continues at coordinate 970 of JAGWSE010000060.1, forward strand.
GGCCTGCGGCCGCGGCCACCTGTTCTGGAAGTACCTGAAGGTCAACGGCCGTTGCGAGAGCTGCGACCAGGACCTGGCGCGATATCCGGCCGACGACGGCCCGGCCTACGTGACGATCCTGCTCACCGGGCACCTTGTGATCGTGCCGCTGCTGTTCTTCCCGATCATGTGGGAAGCGAACCCGGTCTATTCCCTGCCGATCATCCTGGGCGGGCTCTCGGCGTTCACCCTGGCCGTCCTGCCGCGGGTCAAGGGCGGCTGGATCGGCCTGATGTATGCGCTGGGCGTGAAGGACATCGACGCCCGCCTGCACACCGCCGACGCCGCCGAATAGGCGCAGCTTTCTTCGGAACCTCAGCTTTGGGCCGCCAGTTGGATACGGCCAAGTCGGGGGAGACACGAAGGAGAGCGACGCGTGCTGGGCACTATCCTCATCATCCTGCTGATCCTGGCGCTGGTCGGCGCCCTGCCGAGCTGGGGCTGGTCGAGAGGCTGGGGCTATTACCCCTCGGGGGGTCTCGGCCTCGTGCTGGTGATCGTCATCGTCCTGGTGGTTATGGGGCGGCTCTGACGCCCCGCATCATCCCTGATCCGCGCCGCGGCTGGCCCGCCGGCGCAGGACGCAATGCAAGCGGCGCGGGGCTCGGCCTCGCGCCGCTTCGCCGTCTCAGGAAAGGCCCAGTTCGGCGCGCGTCTTGCGGGTGAGCTTGGCGGCGATCAGCGAATGGGCCGTGCCGAGCCAGTCGCGGGCGTCGGCGGCGTCCAGGTCCTCGATGGGCACGTTCACCCACTGCCCCTTGGCGCAGTAAGGCGCCTGGCGACCCGGGGCGCCGGCCTCCGTCAGGACGACAAAGCCGATCTCGGTGACCTTGAACGAGAGCCCGCCCGAAGGGTGGCACATGGCGAACACCTTGCCGCCCACCTTGTAGACATTGCTTTCGCCCCACTGGACCACCCGTGTCACGGCCGGCAGCGAGACTGCGATCGCTTCGACCTCGTCGCGGGTCACGCCCCTGGCCTTCCGTTCAGGCGCTGACGCCGACGCCGATCGGGCAGGTCACGCCGGTGCCGCCGATCCCGCAGTAGCCGGCCGGATTCTTGGCCAGGTACTGCTGGTGGTAGTCCTCTGCGAAATAGAAGGGGCCGGCCTCGGAGATCTCGGTGCTGATCGCGCCGAATCCCTGGCGCGAGAGTGCTTGCTGGTAGGCTTCGCGGGACGCCTCGGCCTCGGCGGCCTGGGCTTCGTTGGCCACATAGATCCCCGAGCGGTACTGGGTGCCGACATCATTGCCCTGGCGCATGCCCTGGGTCGGGTCATGGTTCTCCCAGAAGACCTTGAGCAACTCGGCGTAGGTGACCTGCCGCGGATCGTAGACCACCATGACCGCCTCCGCGTGGCCCGTTCCGCCCGAGCAGACCTCCTCATAGGTGGGATTGGGCGTCAGGCCGTTCTGGTATCCCGCGGCCGTCACCCAGACGCCCGGGACCTGCCAGAACTTCCGCTCCACGCCCCAGAAGCAGCCCATCGCGAAATAGGCGACCTCCAGCCCCTGGGGATACGGCCCCTTGAGCGGGTGACCATTGATGAAATGGACTTCGGCCGTCGGGATCGGGTGCGCGCGCCCTGGCAGGGCGGTTTCGGGCGTCGGCAGGTCGAGCGACTTCTTGGCGAACAGCATGGCGGGCGAATTCTCCTTGGCGCGCCCCAAAGATAGGCCCTCGAAGCCGGCTTTGCACCGGCGCGAAAGAGGCCGCACGGCGGCGCTTGCCCGGCTTGGCTTCCTGGCTATATTCCGCGCCTCCGACGCGGGCGGCCCAGCCGCTGCGCGCGTGGGGTGAGGTGGCCGAGTGGTTGAAGGCGCACGCCTGGAACGCGTGTATAGGTGAAAGCCTATCGAGGGTTCGAATCCCTCTCTCACCGCCACCGGGAGGTTTGGTCCTTCAGAGCAGGTTGACGTCGGCGGCGAGCACGTAGCCGCCGCGGCGGCAGGTGCGCACAAGGTCGGACCCGGCGGCGCCCACGCGGTCCAGGGCGCGGCGAAGCCGCACGACGCGCACGTCGATCGCCCGGGCGCTCAGATGCACGTCACTGCCGAACAG
>JAGWSE010000061.1 GCA_028869395.1 Alphaproteobacteria bacterium
CCCTGGCGCTCACCGAGCGGTTCGGCGCCTCGGGCCTGCACGTCAACTTCCCGACCGAGCCGGAGTGGCGCTGGATGGGCGCCCAGGGCCTCGCCCTGCGCGAGGGCCGCCAGTACCACTGGGTCAACCGCGGCTACCGCGACTTCGAGGACTTCCTGGCGGCCCTGTCGTCCGGCCGCCGCAAGACCATCCGGCGCGAGCGGCGCGAGGCCCAGGCGGGCCTGGAGATCGCCTGCCTCACCGGCGCGGACCTCACCGAGGACCACTGGGACGCCTTCTTCGCCTTCTACATGGACACCGGCGCGCGCAAGTGGGGCCGGCCCTACCTGACGCGGAAGTTCTTCTCGCTGCTGGGCGAGCGGATGGCGGATCGGGTGCTGCTGATCATGGCCAGGCGCGGCGGCCGCTGGATCGCCGGCGCGCTCAACCTGATCGGCGACGACGCCCTCTTCGGCCGCCACTGGGGCTGCACCGAGGACGTGCCCTTCCTGCACTTCGAGCTCTGCTACTACCAGGCGATCGACTGGGCGATCGACCATGGGCTGCCGAGGGTCGAGGCGGGGGCGCAGGGTCAGCACAAGATCGCCCGCGGTTACCTGCCGAAGGCCGTCTACTCGGCCCACTACATCGCCGACCCCAGGCTGCGCGGTCCCGTGGAGGACTATCTCGAGCGCGAGCGGGCGGGCGTCGAGAGCGAGATGGAATGGCTGACGGAGGAGTACTCGCCCTTCCGCAAGGAGGGGTGAGGGGAGGCGGAGCGCGTGTCGCGAGCCGCCGTCGCGCCAGTCTGCGGATCGATTTGGCCCGACCGATTTGCTACGACGCCGGGACAGCAAGCGGAGGCGCGCGATGAGCTTGGACGGGGCCTACGACGAGGGCAACATCTTCGCGAAGATCCTGCGGGGCGAAATGCCGGCGGCGCGCGTGTTCGAGGACGACCACGTGCTGGCGTTCATGGATGTGTTCCCGCAGTCGAAGGGGCACACCCTGGTGATCCCCAAGCATTCCCGCGCGCGGAACCTCATGGACGAGGAGCCGGTGGTGCTCGAGAAGCTGATCCTCGGAGTCCAGCGGGTGACGCGGGCGGTCAGGGCCGCGCTCAATCCGGACGGCATCGTGGTGACGCAGTTCAACGGCGCGCCGGCGGGCCAGACCATCTTCCACCTGCACTTCCACATCATCCCGCGCTGGGAAGGCGTGGCGCTGGGCCGCCACGCGGGCGGCGGCATGGCGGACATGGATGAACTGAAGGCGCTGGCCCACCAGATCGCCGAGAAGATCAGCTAGGGGGACGCCCGCCCGCCGTTCACTCGCCCTGGACGGGTTCGATTTCGCACCAGTCGCGAGCGACGATGAGGCAGCGGACCCCGCCGGGGTCGAAGCGCATGTCGATCGTCCCGCCAAGCTCGGCGGCGAGACCGCGTTCGAGGAGCCGAGAGCCAAAACCGCGGCGGCCCGGCGGCTGTACGGCGGGGCCCCCCATTTCCCGCCATTCGACGGTCAGATGGCCATGCGGGTCGAGCGCCCAGGAGAGTTCGACGTGGCCGGCGCCCGTACTGAGGGCGCCATACTTCAATGCGTTGGTGCCGAGCTCGTGGAAGGCCATCGACAGGGCGAGCGCCGCCTTGCTGGAGACCCGGACCTCCGGCCCCGTCAGCCGGATCCGTTCTCCCACGGCGCCCAGCGCGCCCAGAACGGCATCGGCGATGCTGCCGATCGTCACGCCTTCCCATTGCTCGCGGGTGAGGATGTCATGGGCGGCGGCCAGCGCGGAGATCCGCTGGAGGAAGGTCTCGCGCATCTCCTCGGGGGAGCGGTCCCCGCGAAGCGTCTGGACGGCGATCGCCTGCACGGTGGCGAGGTTGTTCTTCACCCGATGGTTCAGCTCGAGAACCATGAGCTTGAGCTTGTCTTCGCTCTCGCGCAGGGCCCGTTCGTGCAGGGCGCGGTCGGTGACGTCGGCGCCTTGCACGAAGATGCCGGTGACGCGGCCCAGGCGATCCTTGAGCGGCTGGTAGACGAAGTCGACGTAGCGCTCGACCAGGGCCCCGCCGGGCGAGATCTGGAACGAGTACTTCATCGCATCGGCGATGAAGGGTTCTCCCGTCGCGTACACGCGATCGAGCAGGTCGAGGTAGCCCTGGTCGACGGCGTCCTGCAGCGCCTCGGCGACCGTGCGGCCGATCACGGGCCGGTTGCCGATCAACTGCATGTAGTCGGGATTGGCGAGTTCGAACCGGTGCTCGGGTCCTGAGAGCAGGGCCATGAAGGTGGGCGCCTGTTGGAACATGTCGTGGAGACGTTGGCGCTCGTCCCTGAGCCGCGCCTCGGCGATGACGGTGCTCGTCGTCTCGTGGACGACGCAGAACATGCCCGCAATCCGCCCGTCGTCGGCCCTGACCGGCGAATAGGAGAAGGTGAACCAGGCCTCCTCCTCGCGCTCACCGCGCAGGACGAGCAGGCGAAGGTTCTCGCTGTAGGACGCCCTGCCTTCCAGGGCCGCGTCGATCAAGGGCGAGATGTCGTCCCAGATCTCGGACCAGATGTCGTAGAAGCGGGCGCCCAAAGCGGCCGGATGCTTGGCCCCGAGGATCTCGGCGTAGGCGTCGTTGTAGAGGAACCCGAGGTCGGGGCCCCAGGCGACGAACATCGGGAATTTCGAGTGGAGGAGCAGGCCCACGACCGAGCGGAGGGACTGCGGCCAGTGGTCGGGAGGCCCGAGCGGCGACCGGCTCCAGTCGTGCCGGCGCATCAGGGCGCCGACTTTGCCGCCTCCCTGGAGGAACGCAGCGCTGTGGGGCGCTGCCGCCATCACGTCGTCGGACATCAAAACCACCGTTTCAGACCGCGCCCGCCACGCAAAGGCTTTTCGGCGTCGGATCCGGGAAAGTTCCGCACGGAACCTGGTTCCGCCTGACCGCGCCCCTCGCGACAGCGGCACGTCCGGAAAGCGGGCAGGAATGAAAAGGCCCGGGCGGGCGCCCGGGCCTCTACATTCGACCTGAGGCCGAGCCTCAGGGCTCGACCGGGGCGGGCACGGCGGGGTCCTCGGCCGGGTTTTCCACCACCGGTGAGCCGGGTTCGCGCTCGCGGCCCTCGATCTCGAAGGCCAGCTTGCCGTCCTTGAGCACCACGCAGACGTGGCCACCCTTTGTGAGCCGGCCGAAGAGAATCTCGTCGGCCAGCGGCTTCTTGATGTTCTCCTGGATGACCCGGGCGAGCGGCCGGGCGCCGTAGAGCTCGTCGAAGCCGTTCTTCGCCAGCCAGTCGGTGGCCTCGTCGGAGGTCTCGATGGTGACATGGCGATCGGCGAGCTGAGCCTCCAGCTGCATCACGAACTTCAGCACAACCTGGCGGATGATCTCCGGGGTGAGGGCGTGGAAATGCACGATGGCGTCGAGGCGGTTGCGGAACTCCGGCGTGAACTGCCGCTTTAGCGCTTCTTCCACCTCGTCGTCGGCCTTGCCGCGGCCAAAGCCGATGGAGTTGCGCTGGGCGTCGGCGGCCCCGGCGTTGGTCGTCATGATCAGGACGACGTTCCGGAAGTCGATCTTCTTGCCGTTGGAGTCGGTCAGCTGACCGTGGTCCATGACCTGCAGGAGGATGTTGTAGACGTCCGGGTGCGCCTTCTCGATCTCGTCGAGTAGCACCACCGCGTGCGGGTGCTGGTCGACGGCGTCGGTCAAGAGGCCGCCCTGGTCAAAGCCCACGTAGCCGGGAGGCGCGCCGATCAGGCGGCTCACGGTGTGGCGCTCCATGTACTCGCTCATGTCGAAACGCAGGAGCTCGATCCCCAGGGTGGCGGCTAGCTGGCGGGCCGTCTCCGTCTTGCCGGTGCCGGTCGGGCCGGTGAACAGGTAGCAGCCGATCGGCTTGTTGGCGTCGCGCAGGCCGGCGCGGGCCATCTTCATGGCCGCGGAGAGCTGCTCGATGGCGTCGTCCTGGCCGTAGACGGCGCGCTTCAGATCGGTTTCCAGCTGCTTCAGCGCCTCGGTGTCGGACTTGGAGACCGACTTCGGCGGGATGCGGGCGATCTTGGCGACGACGCTCTCGACCTCCTTCAGGCCGATCGTCTTCTTCCGCTTGCTCTCGGGCAGCAGCATCTGGGAGGCGCCGGCCTCGTCGATGATGTCGATCGCCTTGTCGGGCAGCTTGCGGTCGGTGATGTACTTGGCCGACAGCTCCACCGCCGCCTTGATGGCGTCGTTGGTGTAGCGGAGCTTGTGGAACTCCTCGTAGTAGGTCTTGAGACCCTTGAGGATCTTCAGCGTGTCCTCGATCGATGGTTCATTGACGTCGATCTTCTGGAACCGCCGGACCAGGGCGCGGTCCTTCTCGAAGTGCTGGCGGAACTCCTTGTAGGTCGTCGAGCCCATGCAGCGCAGGGTGCCCGAGGCCAGGGCCGGCTTGAGCAGGTTGGACGCGTCCATGGCCCCGCCCGAGGTCGCCCCCGCGCCGATCACCGTGTGGATCTCGTCGATGAACAGGACGGCGTTGGGGTGCGCCTCCAGCTCCTTGACCACCTGCTTGACCCGCTCCTCGAAGTCGCCGCGGTAGCGGGTGCCGGCCAG
>JAGWSE010000062.1 GCA_028869395.1 Alphaproteobacteria bacterium
GAGGCCCGTCCCGAGGCGGTCGCCCGCCGCCGCAAGACCGGCCAGCGCACCGCCCGCGAGAACATCGATGACCTCCTCGATCCCGGCAGCTTCGTGGAATATGGCCCCTTGGTGATCGCCGCGCGCCGCCGTCGCAACACCGTCGATGAACTGATCGCCACCACGCCCGCCGACGGCATGATCATGGGCCTGGGCTCGGTGAACGGCGACCTCTTCCCGGAGGAGAAGGCCCGCGTCGCCGTCATGGCCTACGACTACACGGTGCTGGCCGGCACCCAGGGCGGCAACAACCACTGGAAGCTCGACCGGATGAGCGAGCTGGCGCTCCGCTGGAAGCTGCCGGTGGTGTTCTTCACCGAGGGCGGCGGCGGCCGGCCCGGCGACACCGAGGGCGGCGGCTTCACGCGGGGGTTCGAGTTCTGGGGCCGGCTGTCCGGCGCCGTGCCGCTGGTGGGCGTCAACTCGGGCCGCTGCTTCGCCGGCAACGCCGCCATCCTCGGCTGTTGCGACGTGATCATCGCCACCAAGGATTCGGCCCTCGGCATGGGCGGCCCGGCCATGGTGGAGGGCGGCGGCCTCGGCGTCTTCCGCCCCGAGGAGATCGGGCCGATCAAGGTGATGCAGGCCAACGGCACCATCGACGTCCTGGTCGAGGACGAGGAGGAGGCGGTGGCGAGAGCCAGGCAGTACCTCTCCTATTTCCAGGGGCCGCTCGCCGAGTGGTCCTGCGCCGACCAGCGGCTGCTGCGCCGCGCGATCCCCGAGAACCGCCTGCGGGTCTACGACATCCGCAAGGTGATCGAGCTGATCGCCGACAAGGGCTCCGTCCTCGAGCTGCGCCCGAAGTTCGGCCTGGCCATGGTCACCGCCTTCATCCGGGTCGAAGGCCGCCCCGTCGGCGTCTTCGCCAACAATCCGATGCACCTAGGGGGCGCGATCGATAGCGAAGCCTCGGACAAGGCCGCCCGCTTCATGCAGCTCTGCGAGGCCTTCGACATTCCGCTGCTCTCCCTCTCCGACACGCCCGGCAACATGGTCGGGCCGGAGGCGGAGAAGACCGGCCTCATCCGCCACTGCTCGCGCCTCTTCGTCATCGGGGCCAACCTGACGGTTCCCATCTTCTCGGTGATCCTGCGCAAGAGCTACGGCCTGGGCGCCATCGCCATGACCGGCGGCAGCTACCAGGGCGCGATGTTCGCCGTCTCCTGGCCGACCGGGGAGTTCGGCGGCATGGGCCTGGAAGGCTCGGTCAAGCTCGGCTACCGCAACGAGCTCGCCGCCATCGCCGATCCGGTGGAGCGCAAGGCGAAGTTCGACGAGATGGTCGCCGCCGCCTATGCCCGCGGCAAGGCGCTCAGCCAGGCGCTGGGTCCCGCTCTGGACGACGTCATCGACCCCGCCGACACGCGGCGGTGGCTGGTTGCGGGCCTGAAGTCCCTGCCGCCGCAGCCGGTCCGCACCGAGAAGAAGCTGCGCTGGATCGACAGCTGGTGAGGCGTCCTCAGATCACCCGGATGCGATACTCGCGGCGCAGGTCGGCAAGCGAGCGGCCGCCATAGCCCTCAGGCGGAACCCAGGGCCAGCGCTTCCTCGTCCTGAGCGCCTCGATCGCGGCGCGCGCGATGCGCGGCAGGCAGGCGAGCGTAACCCCAGCGACCCTGGCCCAGCCGAGCTCGGCGAACAGCGCCTTCGCCTGGGCGTCGGTCCTCAGGTAGTGCGTGTAGCGGCGCCAGCCCACGTCGCAGGACAAGAGCGTTCGCGTGTCCGCCATCGTTTCGTCGGCCAGTGTCGTCGAGAGGCCGAAGATCACGTGGCACGTGTCGTGGCTCTTGAAGAGCGCGGCGCTTTTCGGCGGCAGGTCCGCGGGTCGCGTCACGCGACCAAGGTTGGCGGCGTAGTACTCCGCAAGCCCTTCGTCGAGCGTCAGGGCGCTGTCCTGTCGCTGGTACTGGAGCCCGGTGCGGGGCGCGGTCGCGGCCTGCTGCATCGCATGACGAGGTTACGCGGCGGCGCGGGCCGATTCAATGTCCGGGCAGGGGTTCGCAGTCCACCGCCGGCCCGCCGGCCGCCACCGTTGGGGGCGCGGGCGCCCGCGCGGTCCACAGCGCCGGGTCCTCCAGGCCCATGCGCCACAGCGCCACGCCCTTCAGCCCACGCTGCTGCGCGATCGCCCGCTGCCGCGCGAAGTCCGCCCCGCTGACGTACCAGAGCTGGTGAGCCCGGCCGTCCGCGGCGGTGTAGCTGAAGTGGGCGTTCGAGCCGGCCGGATCCTGGATGTCGGCGCCGTGCGTTGCGGCCAGCGTCTTGGCCTGGGCGACCGAGACGACGGCGGCCTTGCGGCCCTTCGGCCAGTCGTAGCCGTAGGAGGCGAGCGCCACGATGTAACGAGCCGCGTCCTTGCCCGCGAGCTTGGCCTGCAGGTTCGCCCGAAGCCAGGCGTCCGCCGCCACGGGGCCGGGATAGGAGGTGGCCCAGCATTGGTCGTAGGCCATCAGCACGACGGCGTCGGCGCTGGCCGACAGGTCGCCCAGCCCGTCCTCGTCCGTCAGCGTCGTGGTCGTCCAGACCGCCAGGCCCGCGGGGTTCAACCGGGCGCGCAGCCGGCCGAGGAAGGCGGCGTAGCCCGCGGTGGCCTTGGGGCTCAGGTTCTCGAAGTCGACCACGACGCCGGCCAGCCGGTCGGCCTTCGCCCGGGCGATCAGGTTCCCCGCCAACGCCTGCGTGGCCCGGTCGTCGCGGATAACCCCTTCGGCCGCCCGGGCGTCCCAGACGTCGTCATGGGCGTTGGTGAGGATCGGCATCACCACCGGGCGATGCGCCGCCGCCGCCAGCACCGCGTGCGCCGGCTCGTCGCTCTCCCATACGATCTTGCCGCTGGGCGAAACCAGGCTCGCCCACATCGGCGAGAAGACGTCCACATCGTCCACGTGCGCCTTCAGCGAGGCCAGGGCCGCCGC
>JAGWSE010000063.1 GCA_028869395.1 Alphaproteobacteria bacterium
CGGCGTCTGGAGCAGCTGAGCCGCGAGCGCGACGACTGGACCCGCCGGGCCGCCGCCGCCGTGAAGCGCATCGACACGCTCGACGCCGCCCGCTGCAAGGCCGCCGCGGACCTCCTCAAGGCGCGCGAGGCGCCCGGCACGCTGGAGGCGCGGCGCGCCAGCCTGCTGGACGAGCTTTCGGTCGCCGAGGCGCGCCGGGCCAGGACTTCCGACGCCCTGGCCGCCGCGGAGGCGGAGCGGGGGGAGGCGGACCGCGCGCTGCGGGCTTCGGAAGCGCAGGCCTCAGAGGCGCGCGAGGTGCGGGCGAGCCTGGCGGCCCACGCCGAGGCCGCGCAGGCCCGCCTGGCGGAGGTGACCGAACAGATCCGCGAAACCGCGCGCATGGAGCCGGCCGAGCTCGCCTGCAAGCTCGCCGACGAGGCCGTCGCGATCCCGAGCCACGCCGAGGGGATCGAGACCCACCTCGCCAACCTGGAGCGCCAGCGCGAGGCGATCGGGGCGGTCAATCTGCGCGCCGAGGAGGAGGCGCAGGAGTATGCGGCGAGGCTCGGCGGCATGCAGACCGAACGGGCCGACCTGACGGGGGCGATCGCGGCGCTCAGGCGCGGCATCGACGAATTGAACGGCGAGGGGCGCGAGCGGCTGCTGGCGGCCTTCGACGGCATCAACGCCCATTTCAGGGCGCTGTTCGAATCGCTGTTCCAGGGTGGCCAGGCGGAGCTGCGGCTGGTGGAATCGGAGGACCCGCTGGAGGCGGGGCTGGAGATCTACGCCTGCCCGCCCGGCAAGCGGCTGGCGACCATGAGCCTGATGAGCGGCGGCGAGCAGGCGCTGACCGCCATGGCGCTGATCTTCGCGGTGTTCCTCGCCCAGCCCGCGCCGATTTGCGTGATGGACGAGGTGGACGCGCCGCTCGACGACGCCAACGTCGACCGCTTCTGCAATCTTCTGGACGAAATGCGGCGCCGGACCGAGACACGGTTCGTGGTGATCACCCACAACCCGGTGACCATGGCGCGGATGGACCGGCTGTTCGGGGTGACCATGGCCGAGCGGGGCGTCTCGCAGCTTGTTTCGGTGGACCTGCGGCAGGCGGAGGCGATGGCGGCCCAGTGAGGTTGTGGCCCGGCTGACGCCGCGTGAGCGGCGACACCGTGTTCGCCGACCGCCTCGGGCGTTCTGTCGCGATCTCGAAAAATTGTAACGAATACAGTGCCGTAAAGCCGTTCCGGACCGCCTTGACGCAATGCGGCGCCGTCTATAGGTTCCGCGCGACCTGAAGCCCCCGCCGTGGCGGCGACGTCGCGGTCATTTCGGCCTCCCGACGCATGCCCCATCCGGACAACCTTAAGGAAGAGGCCAAGCGCCTCGACAAGAGGTTGGCCGCGTTCGAGGCGGAGCGTACGCAAGCGCGCAGCGGCGCTGCGCAGCGAGCCATGGGCGAGGGTTACCGCTTCCTCAGCGAAGTGGTTGGCGGGGTGCTCGGCGGTCTCGGCTTAGGCTGGCTCATCGATCATTACGCCAAAACGCAACCTTTCGGCCTGATCGGCGGACTGCTGGTCGGGATCGGCGTGTCCACCTTCGTCGCCGTACGCGGGGCGATGGGGCGGGCCAAAGCGGCGTCGGAGCGCGCGGGCGGAACACCCAGCGCACCTGGCGACGAGGACGATTGAGACGGTAGGACAGATGGCCAAAGCGCCCCCGATCGCCCCGATGGAACAGTTCCTGGTCCATCCCCTCGTGAAGATCCCGCCCATTCACCTGGGCGGCTTCGCGCTGGACATGTCGATCACGAACGCGACCCTGGCGATGGGCTTCGCGGCCCTGGTCATCTGCGCCCTGCTGTTCGCCGCGGGCAAGCGCGAGCTGGTGCCCGGCCGCATGCAGTCGGTGGGCGAGACGCTCTACGACCTTATCGACGTGACCCTGGTCGAGCCGATCATCGGCCCGCCCGGCCGGCCGTTCATCCCGCTCATCTTCACCATCTTCATGGTGGTGCTGGTGATGAACATGATGGGGATCGTGCTGGGCTTCGGCGCGCTCGGCGGCCAGACCTGGACCTTCACGCCCACCGCCCAGCTGGCGGTGACGGCGACCCTGGCGGTGATCACCTTCGGGATCGTGCTGGTTGTGGGCTTCGTCAAGAACGGGCTCGGCTTCTTCAAGCTGTTCGCGCCCTCGGGCCTGCCCTGGTACATGCTGCTGATGGTGGCCCCGCTGGAGTTCCTCTCCTTCATGATCCGGCCGGTCACCCTGGCGATGCGTCTGTTCGGCAACATGCTGGGCGGCCACGTGGTCATGTACATGTTCGCCAGCTTCATCGTGGGCCTTGGCGTGTTCGCCCTGCAGGGCGGCGTGGCCTACCTGGGCTTCCTGGGCTCTGGCGTTTCGCTGGCCATGGTGGTGGCGCTCACCGGCCTGGAGCTGATCGTCGCCTTCCTGCAGGCGTTCGTGTTCGCCGCGCTGGCCACCGTTTACCTCAACGACGTCGTGAACCTCGGTCACGGCCACTGATCAACCAAGACACCTCAAGGGGACTGAAAAAGATGGATCCTGTTTCCGCCAAGTACATCGTCGCTGGAAAATTAATAGAAAAAATTGATCCGCTATTTATAGCGCCGACAAGTTCGCTTAACTGGGTTTGGTCATTCGCCGAACTCGGATTGGTC
>JAGWSE010000064.1 GCA_028869395.1 Alphaproteobacteria bacterium
ACGACCCTGGCCGGCTGGATCTGCGCGCCGCTGATCCTCGTCTTCGGGATCTATGTGGTGCTGCACGCGACCGTGACGCCGGGCGGCGGCTTCCAGGGCGGGGCCATCGCCGCCTCGGGCCTGGCGCTCGGCTTCGTGGCCGGCGGCTACCACGCCTGGCGCCGCCTGGCCCGCTCGCCCGTGCTGGCGGCGATGGAAGCGGCGGGCGCGCTCCTGTTCATCGGCTCCGGCCTGGCGGTCATGGCGGTTGGCGGCGCCTTCATGGAGAACCGCCTGCCGCTGGGCAAGGCCGGCGACATCCTCTCCGGCGGGATCATGGTCACCGAGAACCTCGGCGTGGGCCTCGCGGTCTGCGCCGCCTTCCTGATGCTGTTCCTGGAGTTCCTCGAGGAGACCCGCACGCGGAAACCCGCGGAGGAACCGGACCCCGACGGGGAGGGGGCGTCATGAGCGCGCTGCCCATGAACGCGCTACCCTGGGCGGTCTGCGCCTGGCTGTTCGCGATCGGCCTCTACGGCGCTTCCACCAGCCGCAACTACCTGCACCTGATCGGCTGCCTCTCCGCGTGCCAGTCCTCCACCTATGTGCTGCTGCTGGCGATCGGCTACAGGCGGGGCGGCGCCGCCCCGGTGTTCCACGATCACCCGCCCGGGACGCCGGTGGTCGATCCTGTGATGCAGGCGCTGGCGCTCACCGACATCGTGGTGGGCGCGGCGGTCACAGCCCTGCTGCTGGCCATGGCCATCCAGGTCTTCAAGCGCCGCGGCGCGATCGACCCGCAGCGGCTGCGCCCGATGCAGCCCCCCAAATGAGCGAGCTCGCGGGGCGCCTCCTGCCGCTTGTGGTGGCCGCGCCCCTGGCGGTGGCGGCCATCATGCTGGCCACGGCCCACCTCCTGCCGCCGAAGGTCCCCGACGTGATCGCCATCGCGACCGCCGCGGCGGTCGCCGGCCTCTGCGGCTGGCTGGCGGTGGTGGCGAGCGGGATCGGTCCGGCCGGTCAGTGGTTCGGCGGCTGGACCCCGGTCGGCGGGATCCGCTTGGGGATCCTCTTCGTGGGCGATCCGGCCAGCGCGACCATGGCGGGGCTCTGCGCGGTGGTGGTGGCCCTGAGCACCCTCTTCGCCTGGGGCTTCTTCGACGAGGTCCACGCCCACTTCCATGTGCTGATGCTGTTGTTCCTGGCCGCGATGGTGGGCTTCTGCCTCACCCAGGACCTGTTCAACCTCTTCGTCTGGTTCGAGCTGATGAGCGTGGCCGCCTATGCGCTCACGGCCTACAAGCTGGCGGCCTCTTCCCTGGAAGGGGCGCTGAACTTCACCGTCGTCAACAGCTTCGCCAGCATCGCCATGCTGGCGGGCGTCGGCCTGCTCTACGCCCGTGCGGGCCAGCTGGACATGACCGCCATGGGCCAGGCCCTGGCGCGGGACGGGCGCGATCCCCTGGTCGCCGGCGGCTTCTGCCTGGTGGCGACGGCGCTGCTGACCAAGGCCGCCGTGGTGCCGTTCCAGGCCTGGCTGGCGGACGCGCACGGCGTTGCGCCCAGCCCGGTCTCCGTCGTCTTCTCCGCGGTCATGGTGCCGCTGGGCCTGTTCGGGCTGGCCAAGCTGGACTGGCTGGTGTTCGCCCATTGCGAGATCGTCCAGAGCATCCTGCGCGACCTGCTGCTGCCGCTCGGCTGCGCCACGGCCGTGACCGGCGGGCTGATGGCCTGGCTGCAGCGCCACCTGAAGCGGCTGCTGGGCTTCTCGACCGTGGCGCACATGGGCGTGGTCCTGATCGGCCTGACGAGCCGCGAGACCGTCGGCGCCGCGGGCTTCCTCGCCTATGCGACCGGCCACGCGATGGTGAAGGGCGCGCTGTTCATGGTCGCGGGCGTGCTCCTGTCGCTCAGGTCCTCCAATGACGAACTGGTGCTGCGGGGCAAAGGCGCCGGACTGGGGCCCACCGGCTGGCTGATGGCCGCCGCCGGGCTGCTCCTGGCCGGGGCGCCCCTGGGCGTCATGCATGCCGGCGACAGTCTGGTCGGCCACGCCGGGGAAATCGTCCTGCCGGTCTGGGCCGAAGCCGCGATCGTGCTTGGCGGCGCGCTGACCGGCGGCGCGGTCCTGCGCGCGGCCGGGCGCATCTTCCTGGGCCTTGGGGCGGCGCCTGGCCTGGAGGTCGAATCCCCGACCGAGCCGGAACGCGAGAAGGCCACGCGACCTCTCTGGCTGATGCTCCTTCCCTGCGCCCTGCTGCTCCTGGCCGACTTCTGGCCGGCGAGCTGGGCGGAACATGCCTCGCTCGCGGCGGCCGTGGCGAGCGGCCGGCTGCCCGCCGCCGTCTCACCCCCGGAGCTGCCGCCGCTGATCAGCGGCCTCGTCTCCACCGTCCTGGCGCTGTCGTTCGCGGCCGTCGCCCTTGGTCGGGCGCGCTGGCCAAGGTGGCTTCGCAGGGGCGGCGAAGCGGCCGCCGCAATGGTTCGTCCGTTGCGGGACCTCCACAGCGGCTTGGTGGGCGACTACCTCTCGTGGACAGCGGTCGGCATGGCGGCGCTGGTCGTGGCGGCGCTGCTCGCCTGAGCCGTGGATCGCGTCTCAGTTTGAATTATCAGCGCTGAGAATCCCCGCGGCCAGGACGCGGGGGACGAACGAAAACTGGGCTTGCAAACGCGGGTCCGAGTGCTAGTGGCGGGTTCTGAGCTGCGCGGTTGGTGCGGGAGAGATATTCGCACCTCCTGCGGACGAGAAGGGGGCCGGGCCTGCGGGCGCCGGCCCCGCTTCGTTTTGGGCCGCCACCTTCTTCTTGTAAGCGCCGCGCTTCTTGCCGGTGGCCTGCGGGCGCCGGGCCTCGATCCGCTCCGCGATATCTGCCAGCGACCACAGCTTGTCGGCGATCCTCCGGCGCCCAGGGCCGACGCGATGGCCTGGAAGAGCTCGGCGGCCATCACCGGCTTGCCGAGATGGCCGACGGCTCCGCAGGCCGCCGAGCGCCGGATGTCCTCGGCCGTGGCCTTGGCGGAGATCACCAGAACCGGCGGCGCGCCGGGGCGGCGGCCGATCTCCCGCGTGGCCGTGAGGCCGTCCATCACCGGCATCTGGATGTCCATCAGCACGAGGTCGAAGCGCTCCTGATCGAGCGCCTTGAGCGCCTCCTGGCCGTTCTCCGCCTCCGCCAGGGAAAAGGTCGCGGGATCCAGCATCAGCTCGATGACCCGTCGGTTGGTGGGGTTGTCGTCCACCACCAGCACGCGGACCCGGTCCTCCGGCGAGGCGTCCGCGCCAGCCGGGCTGATGACGGCGCCCTGCGGATTGCCCGCAAGCGGTGCGCAGAACCGGAAGACCGCGCCCTCGCCAGGCGCCGAGCTGGCCGTAAGCCGCCCGCCCATGAGCGTGGCGAGGTCGCGGCTGATGGCGAGGCCGAGGCCTGCGCCGCCATGGCGTCGGGAGACGCCGCCGTCCGCCTGCCGGAAGCGCTCGAAGAGCGCCTCCGCCAGGGCGGGATCGAAGCCTTCCCCGGTGTCGCCCACCTCCAGCGCCACCCAGCCGGGCTCGGGTCCGGGCTCCGCGCGGCACCAGACCCGCCCCTTGGCGGTGAACTTGATCGCATTGCTGAGAAGGTTGTTGAGGATCTGGGCGATCCGGTCGGCGTCACCCACCATGTCGGGAAGGTCGGTGGGAACCTCCACCTCGAGCTCGAGGCCCTTGCCCTCGGCCGTCGCCCGGAAGAGCCGGGCGCAGGCCGACACCACCTCGGCGAGGGAGAAGGGCGCCTCGACGAGGTCGATCCGCCCCGCTTCCAGCCTGGCGCTGTCAAGGAGGTCGGACAGCAGCCGCGCGAGGCTCTGCCCGGACTCCTCGATAGTGGCCACCAGCGCCTTCTGGCGCGGCGTGTCGCACTCGTCCTGCAGCATGCGCGCGACGCCAAGCACCCCGTTCAGGGGGGTTCGGATCTCATGGCTCACATTCGCCAGGAACTCGGACTTGGCGCGCGCCGCCGCGTCGGCCGCCCCGAGCGCCGCCTCCAGCTGTCGCACGGTCTCCTCCAGCTCCCGCTGGGTCCGGCGCGACTGCGCCTCGGCGCGGCGCCGGGCAAGCTGGTTCATCACCCGCGCCTTGGCGATCGCCAGGTCGACCGGCTTGGTGATGTAGTCATTGGCGCCCTGTTCAAGGGCCGCGACCACGTCCTCGGTCGCCGCCTTCGCCGTGACCATGACCACCGGCAGATCTTCGGCCGACCGGTCCTGGCGGATGCGGGCCAGGACCTCCAGCCCGTCCATGCCGGGCATCACGACGTCGAGCAGCACCAGGTCGATTTCCGTCGTCGCGAGGATCTCCAGCGCGCGGGGGCCGTCAGCCGCTTCCATGATCTCGCAGCCGAGCCGCTGAAAGCGGCGGGCCAGGAGCTGGCGATTGTCGTCCACGTCGTCGACGATCAGCAGGCGCGGCGGCTGGGACTGCGAACTCATGCACATTTCTTCCGGCTCGGGCAGGGAGGTCGGCCGCGCTTCGGCCGGCGCAGACCCTTGCGCCGCGCGCCAGCCTAGGCTCATGAACTTGCCGAACCCTGAATCGGGTCCTGCGCCCCAGGCGCTTGCACAATTTCCACGCCGCGAGCTTACGAGGGATGGGCCGCCAGGTGGCGGCGGCGCCCTTCGGCTTCGGGGCGCTTCCCCCTTCTGACAGAGGGTGCGCCCTGGCCATCCTGTTCGCGCTCGGGGCGGTCGTCAGCGCGTTCAAGCACGAATAGGTTGGCGCGGCCGCAGCGCCCGTGGTCGCGGTCTTGTCGCTCGCCGTCCTGCACCGCAGGGGCCGCACGCTCTAGCGGATGGGCTGAGCGGCTCCGCCAGGTCCTGGCGGACGGACCTCGTCTTTCGATAAATGGCGCCGGCGGGGGGTGCGCTCGGCTGCCTGCTCGCCTGCTGCGGGCGCCCGGTCTGCACCGAGATCCGTTCAACCGAATTCCTCCAGGCCAGCCCATAGCCGAGACCCTGCGGCCCGCTGTCCAGGCGGTGCTCGCCTCCGGGCCCCATCCGGTCCGCCCTCTGAGGGTTCTCCGTCACGCCCCAGAGCTGGCGCCGGGATATGGGGCAGGGGGATAGGGCAGAGCTGGGTCAGAGAGTATCAGCGAGACGGATCCGGACCTGATGTGAGCCGGAGGTCCTAGCGCGAACGGTCAGGATCGCGATTGTAGTCGCGGTTGTAATCGCCGCGGTCGCGATGGTGATCGTAGTCACCGCGTCCGTAGTATTCGCCTTGGCCGTAGTATCCGCCTTGGCCGTAGTCGCGCCCGTAGTATCCCTGCCCATAGGAATCGTAGCCGTATTCGCTCGCGCACCCGGCGACACTAGCGGCGGCCGCCAGGGCGAGCAGGACGGGAATTCGAAGTCTCATTGAAGGCCTCCTTTTGCGTGTCCCATGCTAACGGCGCGTGATGCGGGGCCGTTCCGATGGCCACGCCCGAAGCTGTGCGCGGCGACGTCCCCGAAGGCTGCGAGTCAACGCCGGTCGCGGTGGCCTGCCCCCGCAGCTCGCGCGCCACACAGCTACCTCATGGACGTGGCTGGCCGGTGGCGGCTGTCGGACAGGAATCCGTGCTGCCTCTCGAACTCACCTTGGCCAGGCGGCCCACAGGCAGGGCGGCCTCGCCTTCATCAAAGGCCAGGTTGGCGGCGAGGGGGTTCCAGGCGCGAGGCTCATGGGCGGTTCGCCCTTGGGGTGCGTGCCCTTGGGGCCCGCACCCGTTCCCGGCGAACCGCGGCCCCCGCCGCCTGCTGCGCCAGGAGCGCATCGAGCTCGGCCGCGGCGGGCATGGGAAACAGACTGCCCAGTCCCGCCTCGCAGCGCAACGGCCGCCTTGACCATGTCCTCCAGCGACGCGCGACCCTCGGTCTCCAGCCGCCGCCAGGTCCGATAGGGGATGCCGGCGCGCTGCGCGGCGTCGATCTGGCGCCACCCCAGCGCGATACGGCGCGCCTTGATGCGCCCCGCCAGCGCTTGGAGGATCTCGGTTGAGGTTGGATACATTGTCCACATAGGGACACTGAAGGCGGTAATGACGAGATAATTGTCCAGAATGGGTGCGTCATCTGGCGCCGTCTTGCGGGGGATCGGCTGCGGTTGCGAACCACTTCGACGCGTGGCCGCCTGATCAGGTCCCCGGCGCCACGTCCGCGAGGCGCGCACGCCGGGGCGCGCGGGCCCACCCTTGCGTCGCGGGTGGGCGCGTTATCCCGCAATCCCGGAATCTGAAGATCTGCGGGACAAGGAGCCTGGTCGGGTGGGTTTCCGCCTGTCCCAGGCCACGACGTCCATCACCGCAGCCCGACTCGTCCGCTCCATTTGACAAGGGTTGAACATCTCGTCCGCGTCGGCGTTGCCGTCGCGAGATGCCGATGCTGCGGACGTTCCTCACCCTGGCGGCCCTGGGCGGCCTCTACCTGCTCCTGAGCGGCCAGCCCTCCCCGCACGAACTCGCCGCCGCCGCAGGGTGCGCCGCGCTCGGCGCGGCCGCCGCGGGGCTGGCCGTCGGGCCCATGAAGCCGGGCCTGAGTTTCGCCATCGAAGATCTGGCGCCCCTGGGCTCGGCCCTCGCGCGCCTGGCGGGCGGCAGCTGGCGCGCCGCGCGGGGGCTCGCGGCGGCCGCCATCCTCGGCCGCGGCGGCGGCTTCGAGCGCAAGCGGTTCGTGCGGGGGCAGAAGACCTCGGAGCGCGACCGGACGCGCCGGGTGATCTGCCTGATCGCCGAAAGCCTCACGCCGGACAGCTACGTGGTCCGCTTCCACCCGGGCCGCCCGGAGATCGACCTCCACGAGCTGCCGCGAGGCGGGAAGGGCGGCGCATGAGCGAGCGGCTTGTCTGGACCGCTGCCTGCGTCGGGCTCATCGGGCCGCTGCTCGGGGCCGTGTGGATGGCGGCGCGCGGAGAGATCCCGCAACGGCTCGCCGGCGTCCAGATCGCCGCGGCTCTCACGACGGTGCTGCTGGCGGCCATGACCTTCGCCCTGGACCAGGCCTCGGCCGTCGACGTCGCGCTGACGGCGGGCCTGCTCGGCCTTCCGGCCGGACTGCTGTTCGCATTGTTCCTGGAGCGTTGGCTTTGACGGGCGCGGTCGTGGCGATCCTCCTGGCTTCAAGCGTGCTCTGCAGCTGGATCGCGGTTCTCGGGGCGCTGCGCCTGCGGAGCGCGCTGGACCGGCTCCACGCCGTGACCTTCGTCTACGTCGCCGGCCTGGGGCTGTTGGTGGCGGCAGGCTTCGTCCAGGAGGGTGTCACCGAGCGCACCTTGAAGCTCCTGTTCCTCTTCGTGGCGCTGCTCTTCGGCGGCGCTGCGGTCACTCACGCCCTGGCCCGCGCCATCGCCACGCGCGAGGAGGCGGACGTCCCATGACCCCGCTGCTCGCCGCCCTGATGATCGCCGCAGCCCTCGCCGGCCTGGCCGTGGTGACGGCGCGCGATCCCCGTCGCCAGGTCTTCGCGCTCGGCGCGAACGGGCTGGTGTTGAGCGTGCTCTTCCTCGCCCTGCAGGCGCCCGACGTGGCGCTCTCCGAGCTGGCCGTGGGCGTGGTGGCCGTGCCGCTGCTGTTTCTCGTGGCGCTCACGGCGACCCGGCGGCGCGAGGGCGACGAATGAACCAGACCGCGCGCCGCGGCCTGCTGGCGCTGTCCGCGCTCGCGGCGGCGCCCGGGCTTGTCGCCCTGATCGGCGCCATGCCGGAGTTCGGCAGCGGGCCGCGCGCCCTGGGCCGCGCGATCGCCGTCGCCGGACCGCGGCTGCGGCATGTGCAGAACCTGGTGAGCGCCGTGAACTTCGATTTCCGGAGCCTCGACACCGTCGGCGAGGAGTTCATGCTGATGTGCGCCGTCACCGGAACGGTCCTGCTGCTGCGCGGCGGACGCGGGGAGGGGACGACCGACCAGCCCGCCCTCGCGCCGGGGCGGCCGCGCCTGGACAGGGCGGAATCCACGACCCTGGCCGGCTGGATCTGCGCGCCGCTGATCCTCGTCTTCGGGATCTATGTGGTGCTGCACGCGACCGTGACGCCGGGCGGCGGCTTCCAGGGCGGCGCGATCGCGGCCTCGGGTCTGGTGCTGAGCTTCGTGGCGGGCGGCTACCACGCCTGGCGGCGCCTGGCCCGCTCGCCCGTGCTGGCCGCCCTGGAGGCCGCCGGCGCGCTCCTGTTCATCGGCTCCGGCCTGGCGGTCATGGGGGTTGGCGGCGCCTTCATGGAGAACCGCCTGCCGCTGGGCAAGGCCGGCGACATCCTCTCCGGCGGGATCATGGTCACCGAGAACCTCGGCGTGGGACTGGCGGTCTGCG
>JAGWSE010000002.1 GCA_028869395.1 Alphaproteobacteria bacterium
GCCCACCGCGGCGCGGGGGCCATATCCGGGTCGCCACCCTCTCGAGCTCGACCGCGGACACCCTCGATCCGGCCAGGGGCGCCCTGTCCACCGACTATGCGCGCCACTTCATGCTCTACAGCGGGCTGACGGAGTTCGACACGCACCTGACGCCGCTTCCCGCGCTGGCCGAGAGCATCGAAACCAGGGATCGCATCAACTGGGAGATCCGCCTGCGCAGCGGGGTGGAGTTCCACGACGGCTCCAGCCTGACCGCCGACGACGTGGTCTTCTCCCTCCTGCGCCACAAGGACCCGGCGGTCGCGTCCAAGGTCGCAAGCGTCGCCGACCAGTTCGCCGAGGCCCGCGCCGAGGGGCCGCTGCGGGTGAAGGTGCGGCTCTCAGGCGCCAACGCCGACCTGCCCTCCATCCTGGCCACCTCGCATTTCCTGATCATCAAGGCGGGGACCACGGACTTCCGCACGGCGGTGGGCTGCGGTCCCTATCGCCTGCAGACCTTCTCCCCGGGGGTGCGGACGGTCGTCGTGCGCAATCCGAACTACTGGAAACCGGGACGCCCCTATCTCGACGCGATCGAGCTGATCGGCATTCCCGACGAAGTCTCGCGGGTAAATGCGCTCTTGTCCGGCGACGTGCAGCTGATCAATGCGGTGAACCCCATCTCCACCAGCCGCATCGAGGCGACCGGCCGGCACGCGCTCCTGCAGACTCCCTCCAGCAGCTACACGGACCTGATCACCCGCCTGGACGACTATCCCACGGGCCGGCCGGAATTCGTGCTGGCCATGAAGCACCTGCTCGACCGGGATCTGATCCGCAAGGCCCTGTTCCGGAACTACGCCACCATCGGCAACGACCAGCCCATAGCGCCGGGGCAACGCTATTATTTCGAGGGCCTGCCGCAGCGCACCTACGATCCGGAGAAGGCGCGCTTCCTGCTCAAGCGGGCCGGCCTGCTCGACGTCAGGCTGCCGATCTACGCCTCCCCGGCCGCGGAGGGCTCGGTCGACATGGCCTCGCTCCTGCAGGACTCCGCCGCCCAGATCGGGCTTCGCCTCGCCGTCAACCGCATGCCCTCCGACGGCTACTGGTCCACCCACTGGATGAAGCACCCGATCACCTTCGGGAACACCAACACCCGCCCCACGGCGGACCTGATCTTCAGCCTGTTCTTCAAGTCGGACGCCGTCGCCAACGAGTCGGGCTGGAAGGACCCGCGCTTCGACCAGTTGCTGATCGCCGCGCGCGGGGAGGGGGACGACGCCAAGCGGCGCCAGATGTACGCGGACATGCAGACCCTGGTCCACAATGGCTCGGGCGTGGGCATTCCGGTCTTCATCACCAACCTGGACGGCTTCGACGCCCGCCTGAAGGGCCTGCAGGCCGTGCCCACCGGGGGGCTGATGGGCTACACCTTCGCCGATCACGTCTGGCTGGAGGATGCGGCGTGAAGGGGGTCGCCGTCCTGGTGCTTCGCCGGATCGGCTCGGCCGCCATCGTGCTGCTGCTGGTCTCCGCGATCGTGTTCACCATCAGCTCTCTGCTGCCCGGCGACGCGGCCTCGGAGATGCTCGGCCAGAGCGCGACGCCCCAGGCGGTCGCAGCCCTTCGCGCGAAGATGGGGCTGAACGAGCCCGCGCCGGTGCGCTACGCGCACTGGCTGGGCGGGCTCCTGAGGGGCGATCCCGGCGTCTCGCTGGCCGACAACCTGCCGGTCGCGACGCTGGTGGCCTCGCGGCTTCCCAAGTCGCTGCTGCTGGCCGGCCTCACCGCGGCCTTTGCGACGCCCCTGGCCCTGGCCCTGGGGATCCTTGCCGCGGTCCGCCGCGACTCGGCCATCGACCGGGCCCTCAGCCTGGCGACGCTTTCGATGGTTGCGGTCCCGGAATTCCTGGTGGCCACGCTGCTTGTCCTGCTGTTCGCGGTCAAGCTGCGGTGGCTCCCCTCCATCACCATCGTCCCGGAGCACCCGAGCCTGTGGAGCTTCCTGCGGGGCTATCTCCTGCCGGTCCTGACCCTGACCTTCGGCGTCGTGGCCCAGATGGCGAGGATGACCCGCGCGGCGGTCATCGACCAGCTCCGCCAGCCCTATGCGGAGATGGCGCGCCTGAAGGGGCTCAGCCCCGCCCGCGTGGTCCTGGTCCACGCCCTGCCCAATGCGGCGGGGCCCATCGTCAACGCCGTGGCCCTCAGCCTCTCCTACCTGCTGGGCGGCGCCATCATCGTCGAGACGATCTTCAACTATCCGGGGATCGCGAGCCTGATGGTGGATGCGGTCACCAGTCGCGACATGCCCCTGCTGCAGGCCTGCGCCATGATCTTCTGCGCGGGCTACATGATCCTGGTGCTGGTGGCCGACATCGCCGCGATCCTGGCCAATCCGAGGCTCAGGGGATGAGCGAGGCGGCCATCGACATCGCCGTCCAGGAGCCCGCCGTTCCGCCGGGGGGCCCGCCGGTCGGTCCGCTGGGGCTGGGCGCCGCCTGGCGGCGGCTTCCGCTGTCCGGGCGCATCGGCGCCCTCGTCGTGGCCTTCTGGCTCGTCACGGCCCTGGCGGGGCCCTGGATCGCGCCCTATCCCATCGGGGCCATCGTCGCCGGAGACGTGTTCGAGCCTCCGAGCCTGCGGCATCTCCTGGGCAGCGACTACCTGGGACGCGACGTGCTGAGCCGCATGCTCACCGGCGCGCGCTATACGGTCGGGCTGGCGCTGGCGTCCGCCGCCGCCGCCAGCTTCATGGGCGCGAGCCTCGCCCTGCTTGCGGCGGTCAGCGCGCGCTGGATCGACGAGGCGCTCAGCCGGTTCATGGACGCCATGATCTCGCTGCCGAGCAAGGTCCTCGCCCTGGTCATGGTGGCCGCCTTCGGCGCCTCGACGCCCCTGCTGCTGATGACCCTGGCCGTCACCTATACGCCGGGCGCCTACCGGATCGCCCGGGCCCTGGCCGTGGGGCTCAACCAGATGGACTATGTCCAGGCCGCCCGCGCCCGAGGGGAGGGACGGTTCTACATCGCCCGCAGCGAGATCCTGCCGAACATGATCAATCCGGTGCTGGCGGACTTCGGGCTGCGGTTCGGCTTCGTGGTCCTGCTGCTCAGCGGGCTGAGCTTCCTGGGGCTGGGCGTGCAGCCTCCCAATGCGGACCTGGGATCTCTGGTTCGCGAGAACACCTCCGGTCTTGCGGCCGGGGCGCCGGCGATTGTCGCCCCGGCGGTCGCCATCGCAACCCTCACCATCGCCGTGAACCTGCTGATCGACGGGCTTTCCGGCGGTCGGCTGCGCGCCGGAGGGACTGGGGAATGAGCGGCTGGGTCGAGGTGGAGGGGCTGCAGGTCTGCGGCCCCAATGGTCCCATCGTGGACCAGGTCTCCTTCCAGGTGGCCAAGGGCGAGGTCCTGGCCCTGATCGGCGAGTCCGGCTCGGGCAAGACCACCATCGCGCTCGCCCTGATGGGCTATGTGCGCGGCGGCTGCCGCATCACCTCGGGCGCGATCCGCGTCGGCGGCCGCGATCTCGTGGCCAGCCGCGAGCGCCAGCTCCAGGCGCTGCGGGGCGCGAAGATCGCCTACATCGCCCAGAGCGCCGCGGCCGCCTTCAACCCTTCGCTCAACCTGATGGACCAGGTCGTGGAGCCCGCCCTGGCCCACCGCCTCATGGACCGCGCGTCGGCCGAGGCGAAGGCGCTGGACCTGTTCCGCGCGCTGGGGCTGCCTTCGCCGGAGACCATCGGACGGCGCTATCCGCACCAGGTCTCCGGGGGACAGCTCCAGCGGCTGATGGCGGCCATGGCGCTGATCACCGATCCGGAGCTCGTGATCCTCGACGAGCCCACCACGGCGCTCGACGTGACGACCCAGATCGAAGCCCTGCGGGTGTTCAAGCGGGTGGTTCGGGACCTCGGCGTGAGCGCCGTCTACGTCTCCCACGACCTGGCGGTGGTGGCGCAGATGGCCGATCGCATCGTCGTCCTGAACAATGGCCGCGTACGGGAGCAGGGCGCGGCCGAGCAGGTGCTCGAGGCTCCGGCGGATCCCTACACCCGCAGCCTGGTGGCCGCGGCCCAGGCCCGGCGCCCGCATCCCTCCGGCCGGGTCGAAGACGCCGAGGCCGTCCTGGAGCTCCGCGGCGTGTCGGCCCGCTACGGCCGCGGGCCGGAGGTCCTGCACGACATCGACCTGGCGCTCCCGCGGGGCGGCTCGCTGGGCGTCATCGGCGAATCCGGCTCAGGCAAGTCCACCCTGGCGCGGGTCGTGTCGGGATTGCTGCCGGCCGCCTCCGGCGAGGTGCGGCTCGCCGGCCGCACGCTCGCGCCGACGGTGGGAAAGCGCACGCGCGAAGAGCTGCGCCGGATCCAGATCGTCTTCCAGAACGCCGACACCGCCCTCAACCCCGCCCATACCGTGGGACGGCTCCTGGCCCGGCCCGTGGCGCTCTACGAAGGCCTGCGCGGGGCGGCCCTCGAGGCGCGCGTCCGGGAGCTGCTGGACCTGATCCGGCTGCCCGCGGGCTTTGCGAACCGCCGCTGCGGCGAGCTGTCCGGAGGTCAGAAGCAGAGGATCAACCTGGCCCGGGCCTTGGCCGCCCGGCCGGACGTGGTGCTCTGCGACGAGGTGACCTCTGCGCTGGACACGGTGGTCGCCGCCGCCATGCTGGCCTTTCTCGCCGAGCTGCGCCGCGAGCTCGGCCTCTCGATGATCTTCATCAGCCACGACATCTCCGCCGTGCAGGAGGTCTGCGACGAGGTGGCGGTGTTCTACGCCGGAGAGATCGTCGAACGGGCCCCGGCCGCCGACCTCGCACAGGCCGCCCGCCATCCCTATACGGAGCTGCTGCTCGCCTCGACGCCTCAGCTGCGCAGGGGCTGGCTCGAATCGGCGCCGGTGTGCGCCCCGGCGAATATCCACCGCTGACCGGCTGTCTCACCCATTGGCGGGCAGGATGAGAGAGCCGATCCGGCAGAGGCCGCGCGGGTCGGGCGGGAAACACGCCATAAGCTCCCGATTTTGCCGTCGAACCCGGCAGCGAATGCCAGCTTGCGGGCGCTAGGCTGCCCAGGTCGCCGGGCGAGGGAGCCATCAGCATGAACACGGGCGCGGACGCGGCTCTGGGCCTGCGGGACATGACCGCCGACGACCTCGACGCCGTCTCTGCGCTGTCCCGCGCCGTGCGCTGGCCGCACCGGCTCGAGGACCTGGCCCTGATGCTGCAGATGGGCGAGGGCGCGGTGGCGGAGGACTCCACAGGCCTGGTCGGCACGGCCATGTGCTGGCGCCATGGCGAGGATGTCGGCACGCTCGGCATGGTCATCGTCCGGGAGGACCGGCGCCGGCAGGGCCTCGGCCGGGCCCTGACGCAGGAGATGATGCGGCGGCTGGGCCCGCGCAGCATCCAGCTCAACGCCACCCAGGAGGGATTGTCCCTCTACGAGGCGCTCGGTTTCGCACCGATCGGACGGATCCGCCAGCACCAGGGCTCCGCCTTCACCGCGCCCATGCCCCGGCTTCGCAAGGGCGAGCGCGTGCGGCCCATGGCGCTCTCCGACGGCGCGGTGGTGGCGGCCCTGGATCGCGCCGCCTCGGGCATGGTCCGCAGCGAGCTGCTGGATGCGCTGCGCGAGCAGGCCCAGGGCGTCATCCTCGACCGGGCGGGGGAGGCGAGCGGCTTCGCGCTCTTCCGCCGCTTCGGGCACGGCTATGTGGTGGGCCCGGTGGTCGCCCCGGACCGGGAAGGCGCCCGGACGCTCATCACCCACTGGCTGGGCTCCCAGGCCGGCAAGTTCATTCGCCTCGACGTGACCGCCGACAGCGGACTTTCGGACTGGCTCACGGAGCTGGGTCTCGAGCCGGTCGGGGAGGTGGTGACCATGGTTCGAGGCCGTCCGCCCAAGCGGTCGGACGCAGCCGTCACATTTGCGATCATCAGCCATTCGTTCGGGTGAGACCATGTCCGAGACACTGACCCCGCCGCCCGCGCTCGAGCTGCGCGACCCCGAGCTCCTGGTGGAGCGCGCCTATGTGGACGGCGCCTGGATTTCCGCCCGGTCCGGCCGGACCATCCCGGTGGAGAATCCCGCGACGGGCGAGATCGTCGGCGAGGCGCCCGATTGCGGCGCGGAGGAGACCCGGGCTGCGATCCGCGCCGCCGAGGCCGCCCTGCCGGCGTGGCGCGCCACGCCGGCCGCGGAGCGCGCCATCATCCTCGAGCGCTGGTGGGCGGCGGTCCTCGAGAACCTGCCGGACCTGGCGCGGATCATGACCGCCGAGCAGGGCAAGCCGATCGGCGAGGCGGAAGGGGAGGTGCGCTATTCGGCCTCCTTCATCAAATGGTTCGCGGAGGAGGCCCGGCGCATTTCCGGCCACACGGTCGAGGCGCCCACCGCCGACCGCCGCATCCTGGTGCTGAAGCAGCCGGTCGGGGTCTGCGCCGCCATCACGCCGTGGAACTTCCCCTCGGCGATGATCACCCGCAAGTGCGCGCCGGCGCTGGCCGCCGGCTGCACGGTCGTGATCAAGCCCTCGGAGCTGACGCCGTTCTCGGCGCTCGCGCTTGCGCGCCTGGCCGAGCGGGCCGGCGTGCCGGCCGGGGTCTTCAACATCGTGACCGGCCTGCCCGACGCCATCGGCCGCGAACTGACCGCGGACCCGCGGGTGCGGAAGCTCTCCTTCACCGGGTCCACCCGCGTCGGGGCGCTGCTGATGCGCCAGAGCGCCGACACCATCAAGCGGCTGAGCCTCGAACTCGGCGGCAATGCGCCGCTGATCGTCTTCGACGACGCCGATCTCGACCTGGCGGTCGAAGCGGCGATGGCCAGCAAGTTCCGCAACGCCGGACAGACCTGCGTCTGCGCCAATCGCATCCTGGTGCAGGCCGGGATCCATGACGAGTTCGCCGCCCGACTTTCCGCCGCGGTCGCGAAGCTGAAGGTCGGCCCGGGCGCGGCGCCGGGCGTGAACATCGGCCCCCTGATCAACGCGGCCGGGGTCGAGAAGGCCCGCGGGCACCTGGAGGATGCCCTCGCCAAGGGCGCCGCCAAGCTGGTCGAGGCGCCCTGCGAGGCGGATCCGGCGCGGTTCGTCGCCCCCGTGGTGCTCACGGGCGCCGGTCCGGCGATGCGTCTGGCCCAGGAGGAGACGTTCGGACCGGTGGCGCCGCTCTTCAGGTTCGGCCGGGAGCAGGAGGCCATCGAGCTCGCCAACGCCACGCCCTACGGGCTCGCCAGCTACTTCTACACCCGCGACCTTGGCCGGGCCTGGCGGGTCGCCGAGCAGCTGGAGACGGGAATGGTCGCGCTCAACACCGGCGCCATCTCCATGGAGGTGGCGCCCTTCGGCGGGATCAAGCAGTCGGGCCTCGGCCGCGAAGGGGGCCGGGAGGGCATCGAGGAATATCTCGAGCCAAAGGCGCTGCATATCGGCGGCCTGCAACCGGCCGGGGCGTGAGCCGATGCGGGCTGGACGGGGTGAAGGACGGTCCTACAGGATCGCGGTGATTCCGGGCGACGGCATCGGCAAGGAGGTGGCGCCCGAAGGCGTGCGCACCCTCGAGCGCGCCGCATCTCTGTTCGGCTTCGAGCTGGACCTGAGGTGGCATGACTTCGCCTCCTGCGACTACTACGCCCGCCACGGCCGCATGATGCCGGAGGACTGGAAGGCCCAGATCGGCGATGTCGACGCGATCTTCTTCGGCGCCGTCGGCTGGCCGGCCACGGTCCCGGATCACGTCTCCCTCTGGGGCTCCATCCTGCAGTTCCGGCGCGAGTACGACCAGTACGTGAACCTGCGTCCGGTGCGGCTGATGCCGGGCGTGCCCTCGCCGCTCGCAGGCCGCGAGCCCGGCGACATCGACTTCTGGGTGGTGCGCGAGAACACCGAAGGCGAGTACTCCTCGATCGGGGGCCGGATGTTCCCCGGCACCGACCGGGAGCTGGTGATCCAGGAAACGGTGATGACCCGCATCGGGGTGGACCGGGTGCTCCGCTACGCCTTCGAGCTCGCCGAGCGCCGCCCGCGACGCCGGCTGACCTCGGCCACCAAGTCGAACGGCATCTCCATCACCATGCCCTATTGGGACGAGCGGGTGGAGGCCATGGCCGCCCGCTATCCGCAGGTGAGCTGGGACAAGCAGCACATCGACATCCTGACGGCGCAGTTCGTGCTGCACCCGGACCGCTTCGACGTGGTGGTGGCCTCCAACCTGTTCGGCGACATCCTCTCGGACCTGGGGCCCGCCTGCACCGGCACGATCGGCGTCGCGCCGTCCGGCAACATCAATCCGGAGCGGACCTCGCCCTCCCTGTTCGAGCCGGTGCACGGTTCCGCGCCGGACATCGCCGGGAAGGGGATCGCCAACCCGGTCGGCCAGATCTGGTCGGCGGCCATGATGCTGGAGCACCTCGGCGAGGCGGCCGCGGCCGAGGCCATCCTGCGGGCCATACAGACCGTTCTGGCCGAGCCGGGCCTTCGCACGCGCGACCTCAAGGGCTCGGCCGACACCGTCGCCTGCGGCAAGGCGATCGCGCAGGCGCTGCAGGCCTGAAGCATTTTCTGCCGTTCGCGGCCGCAAAAAGCGACTCCGCGCCGCGCAGGGCGCCGACGACGGCCGCGCCTGCAGGCCCGTCCGGCCTAGCCTCTGGAACATGCAGAGGACCCTGGCATGAGTTTGCTGAACCCGGCGCCTGCGTCGAACCGCGCCCTGGTGGATATCGACCGCGACCACCTCATCCATCCGGTGAGCGCGCTGCGCGCGCACGAGGCGAGGGGGGTCACGATCCTGGAGTCGGGCCAGGGGATGTGGCTGCGCGACGCCGACGGCCGCGAATTGCTGGACGCCTTCGCGGGCCTCTGGTGCGTCAACGTCGGCTATGGCCAGGAGAGCGTGGTGCGGGCCGCGGCCGAGCAGATGCGCCGCCTGCCCTACGCCACCGGCTATTTCGACTTCGGCAGCGAGCCGGCCATCCGGCTGGCGCAGCGACTGACCGAGCTGGCGCCTGAGGGGCTCTCGCGGGTCTATTTCACCCTGGGCGGGTCGGACGCGGTGGATTCCGCGATCCGTTTCATCGTGCACTACTTCAACGCCATCGGGCGACCGACGAAGAAGCAGTTCATCGCGCTGGAGAAGGGCTACCACGGCTCCTCGTCGGTGGGCGCGGGCCTGACGGCGCTCTCGGCCTTCCACCGCAATTTCGACCTGCCCCGATCGTGGCAGCACCATATCGCCTCGCCCTACGGCTACCGGAGTCCGGAAGGCTCCGACCCGGCCGCCCTGATCGAGGCCTCGCGCAAGGCGTTGCGGGCCAAGGTGGAGGCGCTCGGGGGCGCCGACCAGGTGGCCGCCTTCTTCTGCGAGCCGATCCAGGGATCCGGCGGGGTGATCGTGCCCCCCGACGGATGGCTGAGGGCCATGCGCGATCTCTGCGCCGAGCTCGACATCCTGTTCGTGGCCGACGAGGTGATCACCGGCTTCGGCCGCACCGGACCGATGTTCGCCTGCGAGCACGAGGGGGTCTCGCCGGACCTCATGACGGTGGCCAAGGGGCTCACCTCGGGCTACGCGCCGATGGGGGCGGTGCTGATGTCCGAGAAGATCTACCAAGGGCTCGCCGACAGCCCGGGTCAGGAGGCGCCCATCGGGCATGGCTTCACCTACTCGGGGCACCCGGTCAGCGCCGCCGTCGGCCTCGAGGTCCTGCGCCTCTACACCGAGGGCGGGGTGCTTGCGAACGGCCAGGCCGTGGCGTCGCGCTTCGCGGCCGGGCTGAGCCGTCTGGCGGATCATCCCCTGGTGGGCGAGGCTCGCGGACGTGGGCTCCTGGGGGCGCTTGAGCTGGTGGCGGACAAGGAGACCAGGCGGCGGTTCGATCCGGCCCTGAACATCCCGGAGCGGCTGTTCGAGGCCGGATACGCCAACGGCGTCATCTACAGATCCTTCTCGGACGGGGCGATCGGGCTGGCGCCGGCGCTGTGCTGCAGCGCGGGCGAGATGGACGAGATCTTCGCGCGCATCGGCAAGACGCTGGACGGTCTGCTCGAACAACCGGACATTCGCGCCGCGATGGCGTGACGCAAGGCGGGATCCAGGAATGAGGCTAAGGTCAAGGGCCAGCCAGGTAGCGCTTCCTGGTGGCGCGCGCCTCGGCCGGGGGGAAGAAGGGCGATAGACGGAGATGATCAACACTCCCAAGCTCGATCGCATCGACCTGAAGATACTGGCGCAGCTCCAGAAGACCGGGCGCATCACCAATGTGGAGCTCGCCGACGCGGTGGGCCTGTCGCCCAGCCCCTGCCTGACCCGCGTGAAGCGCCTCGAGCAGGCGGGCTACATCACCGGCTACGGCGCCCAGATCGACCTGAAGAAGCTTGGAGAGTTCGTCACCGTCTTCACGGAAGTGACGCTTCAGGATCACCGGAGCAGCGACTTCGTCCGCTTCGAATCCAAGATCCGGAATGTCGACGAGATCATGGAATGCCACCTGGTGAGCGGGGGCTACGACTACCTGCTGAAGTTCGTCACCAGCGGCCTCGGCCAGTACCAGGAAATCATCGAGGGGCTCCTGGAGAGCAACCTCGGGATCGAGAAGTACTTCAGCTACATCGTCATCAAGTCGCCCTTCGTGAAGACCTACTACCCCATGCAGAAGCTGTTCGGCGGAAGCCTCTAGGATGACGGTCCGACCGGGCGACGTCGCAGACCTGCTGGCGCCCCTTGTGGCGTTCCGGCGGGACATCCACGCCCATCCGGAACTGGGGTTCCATGAGCACCGGACCTCGGCCCGCATCGCCGAGGCTCTGACCGAGCTCGGCCTGGAGGTCCATACGGCGATCGGCGGCACCGGGGTGGTGGGGGTGCTGCGCAACGGCGGGTCGGACCGCAAGATCGCGCTGCGCGCCGACATGGACGCCCTGCCCATCCAAGAACAGACGGACCTGCCCTACGCCAGTCGGAACCAGGGGGCGTTCCACGGCTGCGGCCACGACGGCCACGTGGCCATGCTGCTGGGCGCCGCGCGACACCTGGTCCGCACCCGCCGCTTCGACGGGACCGTCAGCTTCATCTTCCAGCCGGCCGAGGAGGGCCTCGGGGGCGCGCGGGCCATGATCGAGGCCGGCCTCTTCGAGCAGTGCCCGGCGGACCAGGTGTTCGCCCTTCACAACTGGCCCGATCTGCCCCTGGGCGAGATCGCCACGCGCCCAGGGCCGATCATGGCCGCGGCCGACAAGTTCGAGATCCAGCTGGTCGGGCGCGGGGCGCATGCGGCCATGCCGCACCAGACCCCCGACGCGCTTCTCGCCGCCGCGCAACTCGTCTCGCAGCTGAACACCATCGTCTCGCGCTGCACGCCGCCTCAGGCCTCGGCCGTGCTGTCGGTGACGCAGGTGCACGGCGGCCATTCGCACAACGTCATACCGGCCGAAGTCCGTCTCGTGGGCACGGTGCGCAGCTTCGACGGGGCCGTGCAGGACGCAATCGAGGCGGCGCTGCGACGGATGTGCGGGGGCGTCGCGGCGAGCTTCGGCCTGGCGTGCGAGGTCGCCTACACGCGCTACTACCCGGCCACGGTGAACGATCCCGAGGCCGCCGCCCAGGCGCTGCAGGCCGCGGAGCGTTGCGGCGCGACCGCGCTTCTGGCGCCGGAGCCGGCCTTCACCTCCGAGGACTTCGCCTTCATGCTTCAGGCCCGGCGCGGCGCATACCTGTGGCTGGGCCAGGCCGGAGAGGGCGAGAGCGTTCCGCTCCACCACCCAGGCTACGATTTCAATGACGCGGCCATTCCGGTGGGCGTCGCCTGGCACACGGCCATCGTCGAGCAGCAGCTTTCCGCCTAGGCGCGGAGGCTGCGGGGGCGCGCCTCGCCGAAGAGCGCCCGGGCGCCGGAGGCGGCAAGCGTCCGTTGCGCCCCGGCCCCTCGCTACGCCGCGGGCCGGAAGGTGCAGTAGATCTTCTTGACGTAGTCGCGGCTCTCCCAGGCGGCGCTGCCGCCCTGCTCGAACAGGATCACGTCCCCGGCCTGGAAGCGGCCTTCGCGCCCGGCGGCGTCGACGAAGGTGACGGAGCCCTCGAGCAGACGCATGAGCTCGTAGTGCCGGAATTCGATGGGTCGGCGATGGTAGGGTGTCGAGTCCCACACCCCGCAGGCGAGCTCCCCACTGGCCGAGCGGTAGTCACTGTGGGCCCGGCACTGCGGCGTCGGTCCAATGAGCACATCCGCGGCCGGCGGATTGGAGGGCTCGAGCGGCGCGTCCTGGTCGATCCGCACCGGGGCGTCCGCGCCGGCGCCGCCGCCGCCCGTGCAGCGCATCAGGATGAGCTCCGAGCCCGCCTCGCTGCGCCAGGTCAGCGGCCGGTCCCTTATCAGGACGCCGGCCTCGCCGGCGCTCAGCTCCAGGCGGA
>JAGWSE010000065.1 GCA_028869395.1 Alphaproteobacteria bacterium
CCGCAGACCGCCCCCGCCCCGTCGCCGGCGCCCGCGCCGGGCGCGGAGGAGGCGCCGCCGCCCACGATCATGAGCGCGCCCGAGCCGCAGACGATCGCGCCGACGGTGGAGAAGGAAGTGACCGCCGCACCCCCCCCGGCGCCCAGCGAGCCCAATGCGCCGGAGGTCCCCCAGCGCCGGCCCCGCTTCGACGTGGCGGTGATCCAGGCGCTGGACAAGGTGACGGCCCACACCCTGAGGTTCGAGGCCCATGTGGGCCAGCCGGTGCGCTATAAGACGCTGATCTTCACGGTGCGCGCCTGCGAGAAGACAGCGCCGGACGAACCCATCTCGGATTCAATCGCTTACATCGAGATCCTCTCGCAGCCGAAGACCGAGCCGGGGCATCCCGTGCTGCCGGCCAAGCGGGCGTTCCAGGGCTGGATGTACGCCTCTTCGCCCAGCCTCGACCCGCTGGAGCACCCGCTCTACGACGCCTGGCTGATCACCTGCAGGAACGACGCGCCCGCCCCGGCGCCGGCCGCCCCCGCCGCGCCGGCGCGCTGAAAGTCGGCGTCGACGGCCAGCGCCGCCTGCAGCCGCTTGTGGTATTCGCGCCGGCCGATCTCGGCGGCGCCGAACTGGGCCAGGTGCCCGGTGAGGAACTGGGCGTCGAGCAGCCGAAAGCCGCCCACGATCAGCCGTCCGACCAGATGGACGAGGGCCACCTTCGAGGCGTCACGGGCCCGCGAGAACATGCTCTCGCCGAAGAAGGCGCCCTTCAGCGCCACGCCGTAGAGGCCGCCCGCCAGCTCCCCGTCGCGCCAGCACTCGACGGAGTGGGCGAAACCCATTGCGTGGAGCTGGAGGTAGAGCCGTTCAATGGGGCGGTTGATCCAGGTCTCCAGCCGTCCCTCGCCCGGCGCGGCGCAGGCCAGGACGACGTCGTGGAAGGCGGTGTCGATGCGCACTTCGAAGGTCTCGGCGCGGACGGTACGGGCCAGGCGCCTCGAGACGTGGAAGCCGGCGAGCGGCAGGACGCCCCGCTTCTCGGGGTCGATCAGGAAGATTCGCGCGTCCTCCCGCGCGTCCGCCATCGGGAACACGCCGCGGGCGTAGCAGGCCAGGAGGTCCTTGGCGCCGAAGCTCTCCATGGACAGACATTACACGCGGATCAGCTCGCCTGGTTTTTGATCCAGTTCTCGAGCCAGTGGATGTTGTAGTCGCCGCGGACGATGTCCGGATTGACCAGCAGCTCTTGGAACAGCGGGATGTTGGTGTCGATGCCGGCTACCACGATCTCGGAAAGGCAGCGGCAGAGCCTGGCGATGCACTCGGCACGGTCGCGGCCGTGGACGATCAGCTTGCCGACCAGGCTGTCGTAGTAGGGCGGGATCGAATAGCCGGCGTAGAGCGCCGAATCCAGCCGCACGCCCAGGCCGCCGGGGGCGTGGAAGTCGGTCACCAGGCCCGGCGAAGGCGTGAAGGTGCGCGGGTTCTCGGCGTTGACGCGGCACTCGATGGCGTGGCCCTCGAAGACCACGTCCTGCTGGCGGAAGGAGAGCGCTTCGCCCGCAGCGATGCGGATCTGCTCGCGCACCAGGTCGATGCCGGTGATCGCCTCGGTCACCGGGTGCTCCACCTGCAGGCGCGCGTTCACCTCCAGAAACCAGAAGTGCTTGCCGCTGAGCAGGAACTCTACCGTCCCGGCCGAGGTGTAACCCAGCTCGCGCGCGGCCGAGACGGCGGCGGCGCACATCGCCGCGCGGGTCTCCTCGTCCAGGGCCGGCGAGGGGGCCTCCTCGATGATCTTCTGGTGGCGGCGCTGGATCGAGCATTCCCTCTCGAAGCAGTGCGCAAGGTTGCCGTGCGTATCGCCCACGATCTGGATCTCGACGTGGCGGGACTTCTCCAGCCAGCGCTCGAGGAAGACGGTGTCGTCGCCGAACGCCCCGCCGGCCTCGCGCCGGGCGCTGGCCACTGCGGCCTCGAGGTCGGCATCGGCCTCGACCACTCGCATGCCGCGCCCGCCGCCGCCGGCCGAGGC
>JAGWSE010000066.1 GCA_028869395.1 Alphaproteobacteria bacterium
ATGCACGCTCAACGGCCCAAAGTCGTTGTTCTGCGAGCGTTCGGGCGACGTGCTCATCGCCGATACGGACAACCACTGCATCCGCCGATACTCGGTCAAGGCGAGCACGCTGACGACGATTGCCGGCACGGGCGCAGCCGGCAACGGCCCAACCGCGGAACCGCCCCAGAGGTTGCAGCCCGCGGCGCTCGGCTTCCTTGGCTTCCATCAGCACCACGGCGGCGGCGCCGTCGGAGAGCTGGGAGGCGTTGCCGGCCGTTATGTACTTGCCAGGCCCCTTCACCGGCTCGAGCTTCTGCAGCCCCTCGAGCGTGGTGTCGGGCCGATTGCACTCGTCCTTGGTGACCACGTAGTCGACGATCGTTTCCTGGCCGGTGGCCTTGTCGACCTTCTTCATGCGGGTCGGCATGGGGACGATCTCGTCCTTGAACTTGTCCGCCTGCTGGGCGGCGGCCATGCGGCGCTGGCTCTCGAGCGAATACTCGTCCTGCGACTCGCGGGAGACCTTGTAGCGCTCGGCCACGATGTCGGCGGTGTCGATCATGGCCATGAAGATGGCCGGGTGCATCTCGGTGAGCTTCGGATCGAAGTTGTCCTTGCCCGCGCCCATGTTGGGCATGGAGATCGACTCCACGCCGCCGGCGACCACAACCGGCGCGCCGTCGTTGCGCACGTGGTTCGCCGCCATGGCGATGGTCTGCAGGCCCGAGGAGCAGAAGCGGTTGACCGTGACGCCCGAGGTGGTGACCGGAAGACCCGCGAGCAGGCCCGCCTGACGCGCCAGGTTGCCGCCGCCGTGAGCCACATTGCCCATGAAGACGTCCTCGATGTCGGCGCCGTCCACGCCGGACTTGGCGACGGCGTGCTTCACGGCGTGGGCCGCCATGGAGACGGTGGGCGTCATGTTGAATCCACCGCGGCCGGACTTGGCCAGGCCGGTGCGGGCGTAGGAAACAATCACGGCTTCGCGCATCTGAAATGATCCTCCCAACAAGAATACGGTTGCGGCCCTAATGGGGTCGGTCTGGACGCTCGGCTCAACCTTTGCATCGCGCGGTGGAAATAGCTAGGGACGGCCTGCGCGGCAGCACGCGTCCGGCGCCCCGAGAGGATGACTGCATGGCGGCCGCCAAGCCCACCCGCCCGGCGATCGTGGCTGGCCTGACGCTGGCGGCGGCGCTGGGGCTTTCGGCCTGCGGCCGCCATGGCGCGGCCCCGCAGCCGCCGGTGCGCGGCGACCAGGCCGTGGCGACGGTCGACGGCCAGACCATCTGGGCCTCGGACGTCAAGCGCGAGGCAGTGGCCGAAGGGGCGATCGGCGAGGGTGAACCGCTGGACCTCTCGTCCGACACCTTCCGCCGGGTGCTGGACGAGGCGGTCGACCAGAAGCTGCTGGCCGCCGAGGCGGTGCGCCGCAAGCTGGACAAGGACCCGGCGGCGCAGCGGCGGATCGCGGCGGCGAAGGAGCGCGTGCTCTCCGACGTGCTGGTCGAGAACGTGGTCGCCGACGCGGTGAACGAGGATGCGATCCGCAAGCTCTACCAGGAGCAGGTGAAGCTCGCGAAGCGCTCGCAGGAGATCCGCGCGCGCCAGATCGTCGTACCCACCCAGGCCGAGGCCGCGGCGGTCCGCAAGCTGGTGGGCGCAGGCGGCTCTTTCGAGGCGCTGGCCATGGAGAAATCGACGGACGCGGCGACGCGGTTCAATGGCGGCGACATGGGATATTTCACCACCGACGTCATGCCGCCGGCCTACGCCGCGGCGCTGAAGGACGCCAGGCCGGGCCAGATCGTCGGCCCCGTCGCGGTGGATGGCGGATACGCGGTGCTGAAGGTCGAGGATCGCAGGCTGGAGCCGCCGCTGTCATATGAGGCGGCGCGGCCGCAGATCGTGCGATTCCTGACCTACGACCGCATCCGCGAGCTGTTGGACAAGCTGCGGGGGCGGGCCAAGATCGCCACACTGGTGAAGACCGCCGCCGAGCCCGCGCCGCCGGCGGATGCGCCGAAGGCGGCCGCTGCAGGCGGCAAATGATGAAGGCAAGTGATGAGTAAGAAGCCCGGGAAATCCTCCACTGCCAGCAAGGCGCTGGAAGCGGCCGCCAAGCCCGTCGAGGCGGTTGGCCAGACGCTGGAGCGCGCGTTCGATCCGCTGGCCAGCGCGCTGAAGCGCGCGGCCCTGAAGCGCGCCGACAAGCAGGCCCGCCAGTTCGACGCCGCGCCTCCGGCGGCGGCGGCCGCAGCCCCGGCCAAGGGCGCGATGCCGGTCTCGCCGCTGGCGGTCCCCTTCCCCCGCATCCCGCCGGTGGCGGGCGTCGAGATGGCGAGCGGACGGGCAGGCTTCTACAAGCACGAGCGCGACGACCTGCTGGTGATGACCTTCCCGGAGGGCGCGAGCTGCGCAGGCGTGTTCACCCGTCATGGGGTCGGCTCCGCGCCGGTCGACTGGTGCAAGCGGCACCTGGAGATGACCAAGGGCGAAGGCGCCAGGGCCCTGGTGGTCAACGCCGGCTGCGCCAACTCCTTCACCGGCAAGCCGGGGGCCGACGCGGTGCGCCGGGTCTGTTCGGCCGCGGCCAAGCGGTTCGACTGCCGTCAGCGCGACGTGATGGTGGCCTCGACCGGGGTGATCGGGGTGCTGCTCGACGACGCCAAGATCGTCCATCGCCTGCCGGAGGTGGAGGGCCGCCTCGGCGCCGACGGCTGGGCCAACGCGGCGCAGGCGATCATGACCACCGACACCTTTCCGAAGGGCGCCTACGCCGAAGCCGAGATCGACGGCCACAAGGTGCGCATCGCCGGGATCTGCAAGGGCTCGGGGATGATCGCCCCGGACATGGCGACCATGCTGGCCTTCGTGGCCACCGACGCGGCGATCTCGCCGGCGGTGCTGCAGATCCTGCTGTCCCTATACACGCGCAACACCTTCAATGCCGTTACGGTCGACGGCGACCGCTCGACCAACGACACCCTGCTGATGTTCGCGACCGGCAAGTCCGGGGCGCCGAGGATCGCGCGGGCGGGGGACCGCCGGCTGGCCGACTTCCGAGAGAAACTTGAAGCCGTGCTGATGGACCTCGCCCAGCAACTGGTGCGCGACGGCGAGGGCGCGACCAAGTTCATCAAGGTGAGGGTGACCGGCGCGGAGAGCCACGCCTCGGCGCGCAAGATCGCCCGCACCATCTGCGAGAGCCCGCTGGTCAAGACCGCCTTCGCCGGCGAGGACGCCAACTGGGGCCGCATCGTGATGGCCGTGGGCCGCGCCGACGAGCCGATCGACCGCGACAAGCTCAGCGTGAAGTTCG
>JAGWSE010000067.1 GCA_028869395.1 Alphaproteobacteria bacterium
GAGGACTATGCCAGCGCGACGCTGACGCTGGAAAGCGGCGCAGCGATCCAGCTCGCCTGCTCCTGGCGTGTCTCGGCCGGCTTCGACGCGGTGATCTCCGCCGCCTTCTACGGAAGCGAGGGCGGCGCGGCTCTGCGCAACGTGAACGGCTCCTTCTACGACTTCACGGCCGAACGCTACCGGGGCGTCTCCCGCGAGCCGCTCAGCGTACCGCCCGACGCCTGGGGCGGGCGCGCCGCCGCCGATTGGGCCCGCAGGCTCTCCGAAGGACAGCGGTTCGACGCCTCTTCCGAGCGGCTGATCGACGTCGCCCGCGCACTGGACGCGATCTACGGCCGCTGAGGCCCATGGTCACGACAGGTTAACCTTGCCGTGCCCATGCTCCGCCGCCCTTCTGCGGGGCGTTCGTGGGGCTGGAATGCTGAACCCGTTCAAGCTGATGA
Source organism: Alphaproteobacteria bacterium (assembly GCA_028869395.1). Classification (GTDB taxonomy): domain Bacteria; phylum Pseudomonadota; class Alphaproteobacteria; order Caulobacterales; family Caulobacteraceae; genus Phenylobacterium. The sequence continues at coordinate 444 of JAGWSE010000067.1, forward strand.
CCGGCGCGGCGCTGGTGGAGGAAGCCGATGACCTGGAGGCCCGGCTCGGCCCCGCAGGCGCGGTAAGTCACGTTCGCGACCAGATCGCCCAGGCCGACCGAAGCGCGCGCCAGCACCTCTATCGGCTGCACGACGAGATCGTGCGCCGACACCCTGCGCTGGTGATGGCCTAAGGCCATGGCCATGCCCCGCCGCATGGACCGGGCCCAGCGGATGCGGGCCCAGCGCCTGTGGTGGGAGCGCAATGGCGCCTTTTTCCGCGGTTTCCTGTTCGGCGTGCTGATTACGGCGATCGTCGCCTGGGTGATCGTGCGGTTCGTGCTTTGAGGAGCCTAGCCGGCGGCCTTTGACTTCTCCGCCAGCTTTTTGCGGAGCTCTCGCATCTCGAGGAACCCGGCGGTGACATCCCGGATGACCGAGACCATGCCCGACATCTCTCCCGCTTCGTCGCGGACCGGCGCGATGGTGAATTCGAGCGAGATGCGGATCCCGTCCTTGCGCATCGCCGGCGCCGCCAGGAGGTCACCCTCCCCGTAGCGGCTGATACCTGTCGCCATCACCCGGTCATAGCCTTCCCAATGGCGCGCCCGCTGCGGCTCCGGGATGATCAGGTCGAGGGACTGGCCTAGCGCCTCGGCCTCCGACCAGCCGAACACCCGCTCCGCGCCGGTGTTCCACAGGACGATCGCACCGTCGCGGTCGCTGGCGACCACCGCCTCGGCCGGCGAGTCGAGAAGCGCCCGGGCGATCTGTTCGCGGTCCATGCTCACTCCATCAGCTGCTGCATCAGGTAAGTGTACTCCAGGGAGATCCGGAGCGCCGTCTCGTTGAGGTTCGCCGCCGCGGCGTGCCCGCCCTCCATGTTCTCGTAATACAGATAGTCGTAGCCCAGCGCCTTCAGCCGCGCGGCGGCCTTGCGGGCATGTGCCGGGTGAACCCGGTCGTCCTTGGTCGAGGTCTCGATGAAGACCGTCGGATAGGGTTCGCCGGGCTTGAGGTTCTGGTAGGGCGAATAGGCGGCGATGACCTCCCGTTCGGCCGCCACGGCGGGATCGCCGTACTCGCCCACCCAGGACGCGCCCGCGCCGATGTGAGTGTAGTTCAGCATGTCGAACAGGGGCACCTGGATGACGATGGCGCGGTAGAGCTCGGGATGGCGGGTGAGCGCCACGCCCATCAGCAGCCCGCCGTTGGAGCCGCCCATGATCCCGAGCCTGCGCGGGGACGTGATCTTGCGGTCGACGAGGTCGCGGCTCACGGCGAAGAAGTCCTCGTAGACGCGCATGCGGTCGAGCTTCAGGCCGGCCTTGTGCCAGCGGGGCCCGAACTCGCCCCCGCCGCGGATGTTGGCGACCACATAGACGCCGCCCTTCTCCAGCCAGAGCTTGCCGACCGTCGCGGCGTAGGCCGGCGTCATGGAGACCTGGAAGCCGCCATAGGCATAGAGCAGCGTTGGCGCGGCGCCGTCGAACGCCAGAGCTTTCGGGCGGACGACGA
>JAGWSE010000014.1 GCA_028869395.1 Alphaproteobacteria bacterium
CCTTTCACCCTTACCCTTAAAAGCCGAAGCCTCGCGGGCGGTTTGCTTTCTGTGGCGCTATCCCTGGGGTCGCCCCCGGCGGGCGTTACCCGCCGCCATGTCGTCGTGGAGCCCGGACTTTCCTCGCCCCCTTGCGGAAGCGCGATCGCCCGGCCGTCTGGTCCGCCGCCAAGGTGGGGCTTGGGACGAACCAGGTCAACCGGGCGCGCCTGGCGATCAGCTCCGCGCGCGACGCGCGATATGCGTCTCCTGCTTGTCGAGGCGATGCTGCTGGCGCTCGGTGATGTAGCCGCCGTTGCGGCGGGCCATGCGGTGCTCCTTCATCGCCAGGCGCTTGTTGGCGATGAGCAGGCGATGCGCCTTCATCGGCGAGATGCGGCCGGTGCGCTCTTCGTGGCGGATGACGGCCCGCTGATGGGCGGCGCGGTCGAGCACCTGGGCCTGCCGCGGATGCGCCGGCGCGAAGGGCTGGGCGGAGGCCGCGCCCAGGGAGGCGCCGGCGACGAGGGCGCCCAGGGCCGCAACGAGGGCGGTGCGCTTGAGGTTCATGGAATATGGCTCCTGATGTCTTACCGCCTGCGCCGCTGGGGGAGACCACGACCAGGCAAGGCGAGCATCGCCTCCTGCGCCTGAACGCGGTTTGAGAGCGTTGCTTCTGCGCCGTTCAGGAACGCGGCGGGATTTGGGCGATCATCAGGGCCGCGAGGGGATCGTCCCCCAGCGCCGCGATCACGCCGCAGCGGTCGGCCTCGCCCTTGTTCTGGGAGAGCTTGAACGTCCCCTCGAGGCGCTCGACGACGAGCCTGGCGCCCAAGATGGAGCGGGTCATCGCCTCGAACCGGCGCGGGGTCATCTTGTCCCGGGTCCACGGCGGCTTGGGAAGAAGCCGCGCCTCTTCCTGGGCGGATAGATCGTCCAGCAGGGCCACGAGGCCCGCCTCGTCGAGCGGCGCCACGGCGCCTTCCACCTCCACCGAGGCGTAGTTCCAGGTCGGGACCTGGTCGGGGCTCTCGTACCAATCGGGGCTGACGTAGGCGTGGGGCCCGAGGCTCACCGCCACCGCGCGGAAGCCGCCGGCGATGAAGGGCGAAAGCGCGTTGGCGAGCGACAGGTGGAAGTCCAGCACGAGGCCCTGCCCCGTCCGCCGGGCGACCACCGGCGCGTGCGCCACACGAGGTCGGCCGTCCGGCGCAGCGGCGATCGCCGCGAACGGCTGGCGGGCGAGCTGGTCGAGGAGCCTGGCCTCGTCGCTCTCCAGGAACAGCGAGGCGGGATGCATCAGGCGATCAGCCGCAGCAGGCCGATGAGCTGGGCGCGGGTCTCCCCGTCGGCAGCGCCGTCGACCTTCGACTGCCGCCAGTGGCGCTGGAACGCGCGCACGACGGCGGCGGTGTGCGCGTCGAACTTGCCGTCTGGCGGAAGGTCGTAGCCGAGGCGCGTGAAGCCGGCCTGCAGGGCGAACACGGCAGCGCTCTCCTCGCCTTCCGAGAGCGGCGCGCCGGGTGCGGACGCGGCGTCGACCCACAGGCCGTGGCCCGCCTCCGCCAGCCGTTTCCAGGGGAACAGCTCGCCCGGGTCCTCCTTGCGGTCGGGCGCGACGTCCGCGTGCCCCACGATGTCGACGTTCTCGATCGTCCAGCGGGTGCGGATGTCGGCCACCAGCGCCATGACCGCCTCGACCTGCGGCTCGGGGAACGGCCGATAGCCGAACTCGTGGCCCGGGTTGACGATCTCGATGCCGATGGAGATGGAGTTGATGTCCGTCTGGCCGCGCCAGAAGGAGACGCCCGCATGCCACGCCCGCCGCTCCTCCGGCACGAGGCGGAAGATGCGGCCGTCCTCCTCGACCATGTAGTGGGCCGAGACTTCCGCGGCCGGATCGCGCAGGCGGGCGAGCGCCGCCTCGCCGGTCGGCATGCCGGTGTAGTGGAGCACCAGCATGAAGGGCGGCCCCTTGGTGCGGGGCCCGAAGTTCGGCGACGGCGCCTCGATGAAGTCCATGGCCGCTTGCGTAGGCCGCATCGCGGGGGTGCGGCAAGCGTCAGCCGGCGGTCGCCTCCAGCCAGGCCAGGATCTCGCGGTTGAGCTCGCGCGGATAGGCGTGGGCGAGGTCGGGAAGCTCCCGGTAGGTCACGGCCGCGCCGGCCGCGGCCAGGAGCCCCTGGGCCTCCCGGGCCATGTCCACCGGGAACATCCAGTCGAGGGCGCCGTGGACGATGTGGATGGGAAGGCCCTGGAGCCGCCCGGAATCGGCCATGGCGGCGAGCATCGGATGGAACGCCGCGGCGACCGGCGCGAGGTGGGTGAAGGGGGAGCCGGGCTCAAGGCCGCTGACGTAGCTGAAGGTCCCGCCGTCGCTCATGCCGGTGAGCAGCCGGCGCCGGGCATCGATGTTCCAATGGGCGCCAACCGCCTCGACGATGCGGGCGAGATTTGGCGTGTCCGGGTCCGGGCCCGTCAGCGCCCAGGTGTCCCCGACGGCGGTGGGCGCGACGAGGATGGCGCCGAAGCTGCGCGCGTCGCGCAGCCAGCTCCAGAGGAACGAGCGGCCGCTTCCGGCGCCGCCGTGCAGCGCGACAACCAGCGGCCAGGCGCGGTCTTCCGAATAGTGCTCGGGCACATATAGAGAGAAGCCGCCCCGCTCGCCGGGCTGCTGGCCCGCCTGCATCACGCCCGTATCCTCGCGCGGCGCCGCCTCGGCGAGCGCCCCGACCAGGGCGGCGTCGCCGCGCACGGAGGGATCCAGGAAGAAGCGGCTGACCGGCGCCAGGCCCGCGGCAAGCGGATAGAGCGCCTCCTGCGCCCGCGGCAGGCCGCGCAGGGCGCGGTAGACCTGTCCCATGTCGGCGCCCGCCTCGGCGGCGGCGCGCAAGCCCTCGAAGGCGGGAAGCACCTCGCCGCAGGCGCTCTCCAGGGCCTGGCGGACGTCGGAGAGCCCCGGCGGCCACGTGCCCATCTGGTCGTAGGCGGCGCGCACGGCGGTGTCCGGCTCGCCCACCGCGGCCATCAGCGCCGGCAGTCCTTCGGGGCTTACGTATCGAGCGACGAAGCCCAGCGCCTCCAGCGCACCCAACAAGGGCGGCAGGAGGCGCGACAGGTCCTCAGTCGCATCGGTCATGCGCGCACCATGATCCTTCTCCCCGAGCGGGAGAAGGTTCGAAGCTATGCGGCCTGGCCCAGGGTCAGGAACTCGTAGCGGGCGAGGTGATGGTCGGTGTTGCCGAAGGCGGTCTCGATCATCGTCGCGCGCTTGAAGTAGTGGCCGATGGCCATCTCGTCGGTCATGCCCATGCCGCCGTGCAGCTGGATGGCGTTCTGGCCGACGAACTTGCAGGCCTTGCCGATCTGCACCTTGGCGGCGGAGACGGCCTTCGCCCGCTCCGCCTCGTCGGCCAGCTTGATCGTGGCCATGTAGGTCATCGAGATCGACTGCTCGAGCTGGATGAACATGTCGACCATCCGGTGCTGCAGCACCTGGAAGGAGGAGATTGGCACGCCGAACTGCTTGCGCTGCTTGGTGTATTCCAAGGTGCCCTCGTGCAGGCGGCGCAGCACGCCGCAGGCCTCGGCGCAGGTGGCGGCGAGCGCCTCGTCGACGACCTTCTCGATGAGCGGCAGGCCGTGTCCTTCCGGGCCGATCAGGGCCTCGGCGCCGACCTTGACGTTCTCCAGGAAGACCTCGGAAGCGCGATTGCCGTCCACGGTGGGATAGTCGCGGGTGGTCACGCCCAGCGCGGTCTTGGGCACGATGAAGACCGAGACGCCCTGGGCGACGCGCTGGCCGCCGCCGGTGCGGGCGGTGACGATCAGGTGAGTGGCGAAAGGCGCC